>JAAZMQ010000303.1 GCA_012798745.1 Bacteroidales bacterium | reverse complement strand
TCGGAGTATTCACTCTCGATCCGGGGGATGGATACCTTTATGTATTTTATTCCGCCTTGTGCCCAACCGAATAGATATCGGCAGGATATTTTGGGTTGGCAACTCCACTTCAACGCCCTCAACCTTTTGTCGGTGCGAGCGAAACGAAATTTTTTCGCCGTGATTCGAATTTTGGTTGTCCGAAAAAAACCCGACGGTGGTTGACCAAAAAATCAGCCTCACGAAAAGAAAACTTGACGGAGGCCGATAAATTTTCCCACTTGAAAAAATTAACGAAAAAGGTGCTGACGAACCAATCAGCTCTGAAAAAAGTTATTTAATTGAAAATCACCTACTACATACAGTAGATTCATCAATTAAAGATTTGATCACAAAGAACACTAATTTTTCTTCAATTCCCGTTTTTCTCTATTATTTCGATTTCTTCTTCGGTCAATTCATACAATTTGTATACAAGGCGATCAATTTCGCACTCCCATAAAACTGTATTGGCTTTCGGATTGTCCTTTTTTGCAGCAATAATTTTATCTACTAATTCCTCTATTTGCTTTATTATTGGCTTAGTAGCTTCTGTAATGGGTGGTAGAGGAAGATTTTCTAAAAATGCTTTCTTGTAACGAAAGCCATCTTCTCCTAATCCTCCTCCCGCGTAGTAATTTTTAAAGAAAAAAGTAACAGGTTTTGAATTTAATAAACCACAAATATATTTAATATTTTTACCAGTCATTAAAAAACTTGTTGCTTCAACATAAAATCCTTCAATATCGTAATGAAATTGTGGTTTTCTAACGATTTCAGAATACACTACTTTCTCCTTCTCAAACTCTTTTAAATAATTTTCGTTAGGGTTATTATCTAATTCAAGCCAATGATGCTGCCCAGTATAATCTTTATTTATATTCACTTTATTTTGTCTATTATATTTACACTGACCCCTATTTTTTAATTGTTCTTCATATCTTGTTAAATGTTGAACTATAGAAAGATATAAATGTGATTCTTTATAAAATCCAAATTTTGCAATAATCACCCACAGTCCGGCCCACTCATAATAATATCTTTTAATGTCCCGGCCGCGGAGAATGGGTTTGATGATGGCTTCGGTACGGCGGCGCTCGTCTTCGTCAAGACAATTGTTCAATATTTCCTGCCGCTTGGCATTGTCGATGATAAAAGCCTTATTCAATCCGGTTTTTATTCCGTAATAAATATTGACATTCCAATCTTTGAGTGGTTTGCCGATGCGTTCGATTTTTTCTTTCAACCGCTGCTCGGCATCGCTGCCGATAAACCATGTGTCTTGTGTGAGGTGTTTAAGCACTACGCCGTTGCGTTTCAATATGGCTGCCAAATCGATATGATTTTTTTTGTTTTCTGTTATGGTTACAGCTTGCAGCCGGTGTTGGTTTTCTGCTTTTTGAATAATAAGGATATTGGTATCGACTGTTGCATTTTTGAATACGCCCGGACCTAAATCGATAAGTATTTTTGGATTATTTTTAAGAAAATAATTTCTGAGTTTTTTTCCATATGCGGCACGCATCCATTTGTTGGAAGTGATGAAAGCCAAATGTCCACCCTTGTTCAATATACTGATTCCCTTTTCGTAGAACAAACAATAGATATCGCCTCTACGCTCAAATGCTTCGCAGTTCAACTTCTTATATAGGTCGGCATATTTTCTTTTGTCGTCAAAAGCTCTCTGAAGTGGAATATACGGCGGATTGCCGATAACCACGTCAAAACCGCCTTTGCGGTGAAAAACTTCCGAAAAATAGACTTCAAAATCAAATTGGGTATTTCCGCTGGTAATTTGGCTGATGAGTTCATCCATTTGTTTTTTGTAGGCCTGTTTTTTTGCATAGTTGGTTTCACCAAAGTATATCGGTTTCAGTTTTTCAAGCTCATGAAATAACTCATTATTGAATAATTCTTTTTCCACTTTCATCAACGAATCTCCGCACACAATCTTGTAGTCGAGGTTGGGGAGGGGCTTGATGGACTTTATGTCGTCTTCTTCCACCACCATTGAAAGCCAAAGCCGTAGCTTGGCTATTTCGCAGGCGCCGGGATCGATATCTACACCGTAGAGCGAATTTTCGATGCAACAACGTTTTAATGTGTACGAAGTTCTCTCCTCGTCCTCTATATAAAGGGAAAGGGTGTGGCGTATACGTACTATTTCGGCCATCATCCCAACCGGAAAAGCACCGGAGCCAACGGCGGGATCACACACGGCAATATCGGCCAGCCAACCGTCTATGGTCCGGGCATGGTGACGAATGCCTTCGGACAATAATGTGGTGTAATCGGTTGATTTCTGCTTTCCTGTTTCAATATTTTCTTCTTTTATGAGTGCCGTAGCTTCATATTCGGAAGCAAGTTCGCCCAATTCAATCAAATC
>JAAZMQ010000302.1 GCA_012798745.1 Bacteroidales bacterium | reverse complement strand
TATCGACAGAAACCACGATTTCGTTATCAAATATTGGACTGCTTAATCTTAAATTCGATAAATCAAATGTAGTATAGGAGAGGCCATATCCAAATTCGTAGGCTACAGGCACTTCAAAGGTATCGTAATAACGGTATCCTACATAAATATCTTCATCATAAATCGCCTCCCACGGCACTCTGCGCGTAAACGAAAAACCGGAAAGATCAGGACGGTCATCCTCTTTTGCAGCTTCTACTGCTTTTCCTGGAAAACTTTTTGAACTTGGCACATCGTTATATGATAAAGGGAAAGTAACTGCCAACTTGCCCGAAGGATTAATTTTACCTGTAAGTACATCCATAATGGAATTACCAGCTTCTTGTCCGGGTTGCCAGGCCAATAAAACTGCATCAGGGATTTTACTCCAACTTGCAGTTTCGATGACACCGCCAATATTCAAAATAACAACGGCTTTTTTCCCTTCTTTGTGAAATGCTTCCGATACACGGTTTATGAGCTCTTTTTCTGCGGAGGAAAGATAAAAATCGCCTTCTTCTGCTTTTCGGTCGGCGCCTTCTCCCGAATTTCGACCAATGGTAATTATTGCTATATCATTATTTTTAGCCATTCGTTGTATCAAATCATTGTTCAAAGACATTTCAGGTAAAGGCATTTTGCCACCCATCATAACAGTTAACCAATTCGTTGATCGGCCTTGTTTTTTCCTGGCATCTTCGATATATGATTTATATATTCCCATCAATTCTCTATCCGGTGTCAGTCCTGCATTTTCAATCCCTTCGATCAAGGAAACAGTATATGCTTCATTCACATCCCCGCTTCCTGTTCCACCTGAAATGATATCGAAGGAAGTATTCCCAAATACGGCAACATTTTTTACTTTGGAATCGAGAGGCAAGGTTTTATTGCGGTTTTCAAGCAAGACCATACCCTCGCTTGCCGAGCGTCTGACAACAGCAGCATGGGCAGCAAGATCTGGATTATTGGTATATCGATATCCTTTATACCTGGGAGTTTCCAACATAATTTTCAAAATTCTGGAAACGTTCATGTTTAAAACTGAAACATCAAGCTCTCCTTTATTCACAGCATCAATTATGGATCGGATCTGTGCAGGTTGACCGGGCATGATCAGATCGTTTCCGGCCTTCATTTGGGCTATTACATCACTTCCTCCTCCCCAGTCGGTCATGACATATCCGTGAAAACCCCAGTCTTTTCTAAGAATTTTCGTCAAAAGATCTTCGCTTTCGGAAGCATAAATTCCGTTGATCTTATTGTAAGACGACATCACAGTCCATGGTTGTCCTTCTTTGACCGCAATCTCAAATCCCTTTAAATAGATTTCCCGCAACGCTCTTTCGCTGATGATTGCATTTACCGACATACGGTTCGTTTCCTGATTGTTGACCGCAAAATGTTTTATAGAAGTGCCTACTCCGTTTGATTGAATCCCTTTAACCATTGCAGCAGCCATCATCCCTGTTACTAAAGGATCTTCCGAATAATATTCGAAATTCCTCCCGCATAACGGATTTCGCTGTATATTCATTCCGGGAGCCAAAAGCACATCAACACCGTACTCCAGTACTTCGTTTCCCATGGCTTTTCCAACCTCATATACCAAACTTGTATCCCAGGAGGAAGCAAGCAGGGTTGCAACCGGGAAAGCAGTGCAATAATACATTTTCTCTTCTCCTTTCCGTCTGGGTTGTATGCGCAAACCGGCAGGACCATCTGCAAGAACTTGAGTAGTGATTCCGAGATGCGGAAATTCTGCCGTATTGCCGGCTGCTCCCGGAACATACTTCCTGATCCTGTTCACCATCTCAGAATAAGACGGATCGGTTTCATTGGACGGCGTATTTACCGCTGAACCTAAACTGGCCAGGGAATCGGGTAATTCGAAATGCATCCCCGTACCGACAACCAATTGGGCTTTTTCTTTAAGTGTCATGGAAGTCACGATTTTATTGATGATCTCGCCTTTTTCTTGACACCATACCTTAATGCATTTTGTATTGAACACGATTAAAAACACGGATGTAATTAAAATAATTTTCATTTTCATTTTCATTCTCATTTCCTTTTCCTTTGTTCTCATAAAATATAAAATTTAAAATTTTTATC
>JAAZMQ010000301.1 GCA_012798745.1 Bacteroidales bacterium | reverse complement strand
TGGGGTAATCAAGATTTGGACTCGTAATTCAGTGATCGCCATGGACCGAATTGAGCGATCGATTCATAACGTAATCAGTGATCGGATTGAAGCGTATTCGGTGATCGAATTAACCGAAATACACGCTAAGGTCACTTGATAGCCCCCATCTGAAAGAGCTAATGGAATTAATAAATATTGATCACCGGGGTGGCAGGTACGAATTTTTACTTGAACAGGCCTATAACTCCAATATTTCGACTGACGATGTAGTAGATTACATAGAGCAAAAGAGACAGGCTATTTTATCCGAACGTCGTGCAGAAACAGAAGGTTTGCACAAAATTATTGAAGATTTTGGGCCAGTGACGTGTGGCTTGCGAAACGATAGAATCGATGACATCGTAAAAGCAATCGTCCGCGACAAGAGCATAGATTCCATCGAAGAACTTCGTAGCAGGATTACAGATGATTTTATTCCCAGAATTGAAAGCTATATCTTATGGTCTTTCTATAATCAAACCACGAATGATTTAATAGAACACTATTTCATCGGTCACCAAAACGTCGTCCCCACACTGAGAAAAATACGCAATATTGATTTTTTTCTACGCGTGCGTGGAACATTAATCCCATTCGACCTAAAGATTACGCATATTTCTGAAGATTTTTTCGATATGTATTCGCAGGGTCTTATCCCGAACCCCACGGAACACCCCGATGCCTTCCGCCTTGCCCAAAACCGAAACTCAGAAACAAGATCTATTAAAGCGTTCTATCGGGTTAGAAAGTCTCGGCTATCCTTACCTAACTACGGATCGTTTAGTAAAAAGGAGTTGTTGGATGCACTTTTAGCCTCCCAGGACAAAGAGTCAATTCGTTACGTGAAAACCGCCTTCGAGACCAGAAAAGCGATGATTGGCGATATCTCTTCAGATTTGGAAAAACTAGAGTGGTGGAACTTTAAATACCAGGGTGAACGTCTATTTGCTAACAACAATAGACTGTTCCTGTTTTTTGCATATACAGATGCTTTTGAGGATGGACGCCCTATAAAGGGGAAACTCTCCATCATCAAAGGTGCGGTGCAAGAATTACTAGACGATATTGAGAATACGCCAATACACACAATTCGCTATCTCTATGAGAAAGATCCGGCGTTGACGGGGGACTATAGAGCCCAAGCCTTGTCCCTTCTCATTACTGATTCGAAGCAATGACGAAACACAATAGGGAGACAAGAGCCCGGATACCATTAATCAGTACAACCGTTTTTTTTGGAGGAGATGAAGCTATACCGGAAATTCGGTAGACCATCCAGGGATCTCTTCGAAGACTTTGGGAATGGTTGTATTTTCCGTTTTCACGTAGATTAGTACGAAATCATGCTTCAAACTACCTTTGCGATTATCCTGAACTAATGACCCGGCGGAATACACCATCGGAAATCGACCGATATACCTAAGGCCGGAATCACCACTACCATGCGATGGGTGAAGCCCTTCCCAACAGACATTCCTACGTGCGTTGAACATTACCGCCACAAAGCCATCATCTTTCAACTTGGGCCCAATTTTTGTAAAGAACCGGTTTAGATTATCTCCATAGGAAATTTGACCTTTCCCCCGTTGTCTTGCGTTGGAAACAACAATTTCTTTGTCGAAATCCGGAATCACACCTAAAATCGAATTCCACAATTCGCTTAATTCCAAATACGGCATTCTGTCACTGTGTGGAGGATCCGTGATTAATAACTTTATTGAGGAGTCCGCAAGCGATTCTATGAAATCCACTGCGCAACCCTGCACCAATAGCGCGGATGGTTCCTCATTCTGTGCGAGGCTTTTGTAATCATTACAAAGCGGGAAAGTTTTCTGATTGTCCTCCCGTTCAAGAGCCCTAAGTAAGGCTGAACCTTTGTTAAAAAAACAATTCCACACGCTGATCTCGAAGTGAAGCTCGGGGCGCCAAAAACCAATTGCCCAACTTCCTACTTGAACACCGACATTTGCCCCACGTCCACCGTTTTTTCCTCTTTCACTTATGGCAAACACCATTTTGGACATTTGTCCAACGGCGGCGGTTAATGTTAACATGAGAGGTTCTCTCAGATGCCCCGGTTCCATTAAAATACGATCAATTAAAAGATCAATATTAAAAAGCGCCCTTCCTGTAAAGAAGTCGTTTAATCCAAGGCCCGCTTCCGCATTAATCCTGGAATTATCGAAAAATATCGGGTTCCTTATATGTCTGGATTTGTAGCCAGAATATTTGTCACTTTGCCTAACATCGAAATCACAAACCTCAAACTCTTGCCTTTTGATACCTCTTCCCATACGCATAACCAAAACCATGCCATCTTCGTCCCAAAGATAATGCGTTGCACTATCTCCGCATTCCATCTTGTAGGTATCCTGAATTAGAGGTTTCACAGACTTCTCTATTCTTTTGAATGCCTGGTGAAAATCCTTGTGGTCGGGCAGATCTATCAAGAAATTCGCAAGTTTTATGGAAATCGGATTAATGTCCTAACCCGCAAAAGGTCTTCCCCTTAACAGAGCCTCCCTAGCAACGGCACCAAAACCCAGAAATGGATCAACAACTAAATCACCCGGTTCGGACAAAACTTCGATCAAAAAGGCCATGCACTCTGCCGGTTTTTTTCCCCAATATTTGTGGAAAGCATAAAGACCTTTATAACCTTTCGGTTGAATAACATCGATCAAAGACGTACTCGTGTTCCCATTAGAGTGCCCGGAAATTCCCGGTAGCTTCATTTGCATTCTCAATCCCCCATAAACTCATCTTAGATACGTTCTAACTTCGTGATAGATTAAGTCGGCTCCTGGAAATACCAGCGGCGATATCATGCCTAAATTTGCGGTAGTACCACTAGCTGCATTCTGTAGCCGCTATTTAACCTTAAACTAATAGAACAAGCATTGCAAATGATTTCTGGTAATTCCGGCCCTATTCAACTATAGGGATCACACACTAGATTAACGAGTCCCATTTCCTGCGGTGTAAATTTGCAAAGCGGAAAATCAACAAAGGAGGAAATCATGCAGAAAACCCTTAGAGATAGTGGTGAGTCTATTCATTTATAACCGTTCTATGCAAGGCTTTAATTTTCGGTTGAGGCGCCCACGGACCTAGTTGGTGCTCGTCTTTAAAATTGCGGCGGCTCGACTGGTACGATTGCTCCCAATCAATATCAAAGATAAAGTCAATATAACTCCCCGACATGGTTTCAAGTC
>JAAZMQ010000300.1 GCA_012798745.1 Bacteroidales bacterium | reverse complement strand
TTAATACTATACACATGGATATTCAAACATTAGCAGCAGCTGTGCGCAACATTCCGGATTTTCCTGAAAAGGGAATACAGTTTAAAGATATCACTACCCTATTTCAATCGAGCGAATATTTGGGAAGATTATCGGATATCTTGTACGAGCGATACAAAGATAAAGGAGTCACAAAAGTAGCCGGAATAGAATCGCGAGGATTTTTCATGGGCCCGGCTTTAGCTATTCGCCTTCACGCAGGTTTTGTTCCCATACGGAAATTTGGCAAATTGCCATCTGAAACAATCGAGGAAAAATATAACAAAGAATACGGCGAAGATACTATCGAAATACATAAAGATGCATTAAACGAAAACGATATTGTATTGCTTCATGACGATCTTCTTGCGACAGGCGGAACAATGTTAGCTGCATACAACTTAGTGAAAAAACTGGGTGTGAAAAAAATCTACATTAATTTTTTGATCGAACTCGAAAAATTAAAAGGAAGAACATTATTTAACGACGAGGTGGAAATTGATTCTATCCTAAAATTTGAAATTTAAGTAAATCATTTATCAAACCATAAAAAGGAAAATAAAGTAGCAGAAAAACAAATTAAAAAAAACAGATAAAAACAGATAAAAAGAGGATTAAAGATTAATCATCGATGACAGAAGAAATACAAAATACATTAAAAATAATACCACACAGTCCGGGGTGCTATCAATTTATTGAAAAAAAGGGCAAGGTGATCTACGTTGGTAAAGCTAAGGATCTAAAAAAACGTGTATCTTCCTATTTCAATAAAAATCATGAAAATCCAAAAACACGAGTCCTGGTGAAAAATATTTACCAGATTAAATACATTGTTGTCGATTCTGAAGAAGACACCTTCCTTTTAGAAAATAATCTGATTAAAGAATTAAAACCCCGCTATAATGTGATGCTTAAGGATGACAAAACATATCCTTACATCGTGATAAAAAACGAATACTTCCCACGCATATATAAAACCAGAAAAATAGTAAAAGACGGTTCACAATATTTCGGTCCCTACTCATCCGTTCAGGCTATTAAGTTGTTGTTAGACATATTTGAAAAAGTATACAAAATACGAACATGCAGACTGAATCTCACCCCGGATAATATTGCTTCAGGAAAATTCAACGTATGCCTAGAATATCATATTAAACGATGCAAAGGTCCATGCGAAGGATTACAATCGCTTGAAGACTATAATAAAAATGTAGAAGAAGTAACAGAAATATTAAAAGGAAACGTCTCCGCTATAGAAAAAAAAATAGAGCAAGAAATGTTACAATATGCAGAAGAATTACGATTTGAAGAAGCACAACAGTTAAAAGAAAAATATGTACTCATACGAAATTTCAGAGAAAAGTCATTAATTGTTAGCAACATCAACTATAATATCGATGTATTTGGTTATGATGACGATGAAAACTCGGCATATATCAATTATCTTCATGTTGTAAATGGAGCAGTTAATCAAGCGTATACATTTGAATACAAGAAAAAACTAGAAGAAACACCCGAAGAACTATTGGGAATGGGCATCATAGAAATGAGACAACGTTTCGGTAGCGAATCCAAAGAAATTATCGTCCCATTTATTCCGGATATTACATTACATGGCGTTGAATATACCATACCTCAACGAGGAGATAAGAAGAAATTACTTGAATTATCTCAAAAAAATGTCAAACAGCACAAAATAGGTAAATTAAAGAAAGCAGAAATGTTAAATCCGGACCAACGAGCAGCAAGAATTTTAAAAGCGGTTCAGAAAGATCTTCAATTAAAAGAAATTCCATGGCGCATTGAATGTTTTGACAATTCAAACATCCAAGGCACAAATGCGGTGGCAGCATGTGTAGTATTTAAAAAAGCCAAACCTGCTAAAAAAGACTACCGACATTTCATCATTAAAACCGTCACAGGAGCTGATGACTATGCATCGATGCGTGAGGTAATTCATAGACGCTATTCTCGGCTGCTTAACGAAGGCTCTCCCCTACCCCAACTTATTGTAATAGACGGAGGTAAAGGTCAATTAAATGCTGCTGTAGAATCGCTTCAGAAAATTGGCCTATACGGAAAAATTGCAGTAATAGGTATCGCAAAGCGATTAGAAGAGATTTATTTCCCAAATGATCCGGTCCCATTCTATTTGGATAAAAATTCGGAAACATTAAAACTTATCCAACAGTTACGAGATGAAGCGCATCGATTCGGAATC
>JAAZMQ010000299.1 GCA_012798745.1 Bacteroidales bacterium | reverse complement strand
CTTCTTGTTCTCCCGGCTGGATCAAATTTGCAGAACATTTTTTCCCCTCCTCATTGCCGCATTTATCCACATGCAAATCGCCCCAGCAGATGTTCGGAGCAATTGCCAAAACCTATTATGCCGAACAGGCAGGTATCGATCCACGCAACATGGTAGTCGTTTCTATCATGCCCTGCACGGCGAAAAAATTTGAAGCCCGTCGCCCCGAAATGGACGATGCCTTTCACTATTGGAAAGAAAAATTGCATCTTAGCGAAAACGAACATTTTTACGACGTGGATTATGTGCTGACTACACGCGAGTTAGCCCGTATGTTTAAAGAAGTAGGTATAGACTTTACTAATTTACCCAGCGAAGAATTCGATAATCCGTTGGGGGTTTCCACCGGTGCAGGAGTTATTTTCGGTGCAACCGGAGGAGTAATGGAAGCTGCTTTGCGAACGGCTTACGAAGTGATCACAGGATCACAACTGACGAATGTCGATTTTGTTGCTGTTCGCGGTATGGATGGAATTAAAGAAGCCGAAATCGACTTGAACGGTATACAATTAAAAGTAGCTGTTGCCCATACCCTAAGCAACGCCCGTACTCTTTTGGAACAAATCGAAAACGGGACTTCACCTTACACGTTTATTGAAGTAATGACTTGTCCGGGCGGATGTTTAGGCGGCGGAGGGCAACCCATTCCTACGGACGAAGAGATTCGACTAAAACGTGCCGAATCGATTTATTTGGAAGACAAACACAAGCCGCTCAGAAAATCGCACGAAAATCCCGAGATTCAATATCTCTATCAACATTTCCTGCAAAAGCCGCTAAGCGAACAAGCCCATCATTTACTTCATACTCATTATGTAGAAAGAGGAGTATAAACGACCTCTTTCTACAAACTACAAACAAATGGCTTTACACATAGCGCAATTGAGATAGCTGTGAGGGATCAAAGACATCGATCGCAACCTTTTGCATCTGCTCTGCAGTAACGGAATCGATTTTTTCCAACATCTCGTCAACAGAATGGTATGCATTAAAATGTAAAAAATCTTTCGCCATACTCAGTGCTACATTTTCGTGATTTTCGGCCGAAATCATCAATTGCCCTTTCAGTTGTTTTTTGGCTGTCGCCAATTGAACAGGGGTGAGCATCTCTTCTCTTAATCGCTCCAACTCCTTTTCGACCAAATGCACACAGCGATCGACATTTTGCGGATTACAGGCAAAATACAAGGAAAAAACCCCTGTATCGGTATAAAATTCCACATTGGATTCCACATTATACACTAAGCCGTTTTTTTCGCGAAGTGCGACGTTGAGCCTGCTGTTCATGCCATTTCCTCCCAAAACATTATTCAAAAGATACAAGGCATACCTGTCGGGATGATGCATATCATAAGTTGTTCGGCCCATCATCACATGCGTTTGCATAATCCCTTTACATTTAATCTCTTTACGAATCGCATTATCCGTCGGCTCAACTCTTTTTTTAGATAAAATTCCATTTGCGGAAACCGATGCCAAATGCTTTTCCACCTGTTTAACAACTTTAGAAAAAGGGGT
>JAAZMQ010000298.1 GCA_012798745.1 Bacteroidales bacterium | reverse complement strand
ATAAGGGGGTATGGTGGTATATCTCTCATATGAGATAAGTTCAGTTCCAATTTTCAGTACTCTGCATCCGTCGGCCATTGTAGTTTCTTCAGGGTTTTGTTCGACATAAATAACGGTATCGCTTTCCCCAAGTGGCTTTGCCAAGGTAAAATATTTAAGCAAATTTAATCGATGATCAGGAATCGGTGTAACATATTTGCTGTCTCTGCCTATATGGGAGTGAAGAAAGTGAAATCCCGGTGTAATTCCTTCGGCTTTTATCTTGTCAAGCATATTTTTTAAATCATTTTTGCCACTAGGATACCTTTCATTCCATTCGTAATCGCCCAATTTTCGATATCCTTTACTATCAATGAATGAAGTGTAGTAAATCATGAAATTCTTAAATCCGCCCATTTTGGCACATTTCAAGTGTTCTTGAAGATTTTCGGGATTCACATCCCCCGACCAATAATACGATAACTTAGTTTTCTCATCCCTCCTGCTTTTCACTCCATTAGGCAGATGATAATCTTCTTCGACTTTGGCAATCTTATCCAAGAGTTCTTCAGTGTTGCAAACAATTAAAGCAGAACCAACCCCTTTTAATTTTATGTTTTTTTCAGCATTCGATTTCATAATATGATATCTGTTTCGTTTCTCCACATTAATCCGCGTATAAGGATCCGTACCCAACAAATTGATGGCAATATTGTCATCCCAAATAACATTAAGCCATTCACCAAAGTATTTCCTGTTTTTTACAGGTAACTGCATAAAACATATTTCGGTTGCAGGAGGTGGAGTAATTTTTAGATATGCAGGATAAGCTTCCGGTTCAATTATAAAATCTTCGAAATTAAAACCGATGTAATCGGGTGTTTCCTTTATTCGAATAACTGCTTCATAAGGGATCAACTCAAAACCAACGATTAATTTATCCCCTTCTTTGTGTATGGAAGTTGCTTGGAATGTCATTTTTTTATTGGGATGAGACAATTTGATTTCATTATGATAAGGTCGTTCCTGAGTAACTGAAAACAATGCAATATTTTCATTCGCAATTAGACATTCTTCGTTAGTGGGCTTAAATAAAAGACTTTTAGAAATTCCATTAGATCCAACAATTAATTTAAATTGTTCATTTTCGATGATAATGTCGTTAACATTATCTATTCGGCTTTGATTGCATGATATACAGGTAATGGGTATTAGAATAAATAAGTTGAAAAAACTTTTTATTTTCATATAATAAATATATTTATGTGTTTCTTTTTTTTTGATCAATTATAGAAATTTATTTATTTCATTTTTTATTTAATTAATACATATAAAAACTATTCCTTTTTTATAACAAATGTAGAAATTATTATAAAGCGAAAACAGGTATGGGGTGATCAAAATTTTATATCCGGGTTTGCAGCAAAAAATTCAGGATAACCGGGTAGATGTTATGATCGACTATGTAAGAACAGGGAATCATAATTGAATGTATTATTTTTTAATATATTGCAAATATAAGCCATGAAATCAATAAAGGACTTCAAAAAATGATTTAAACACTGCAATATTTGACATTTAACATTACTAATTTACTTTTCATTGTTCCGGAGGTGCATATGGCGATACGTCATACAGGAAAAATGTTTATTTTTGCGTTATGCAAAAAATAGATAGGATTATAGATTTGGGTACGATTCCTTACAAAGAAGCATGGGAATATCAGCAGAAGCTTTTCACCAAAGCAATTGAACAAAAAATGGGAAAAGAAAAAACCTCTCAGACGTTGATTCTTTGCGAGCATCCCCACGTAATAACGTTGGGAAAACACGGGAATCCCAATAACTTGCTTTTACCCATGGAAAGCCTTAGAAAGAGAGGTGTAGAATTTTTTTATACCGATCGGGGAGGAGATATTACCTATCATGGACCGGGACAATTAGTCGTTTATCCGATTTTCGATTTAAATGCTTTTGAAATTGGTCTTAAATCGTATATTTTCAAACTAGAAGAGGTTGTTATTCGGTTATTGAATGATTATGGCATAAAAGCAGAACGAATGCCGGGTGCTACGGGTGTTTGGTTAGAAACAGATGCCGGTAAAAAAGCACGTAAAATTTGCGCAATCGGTGTTCGCAGTAGTCACTTTGTTACCATGCATGGTTTGGCTTTGAATGTCAATGCTGATTTATCCTATTTTTCCTTGATCAATCCTTGCGGATTCATAGAAAAAGGTGTCACTTCCATTCAAAAAGAATTGAATTCGGACTGCCCTAAGATGGATGAAATAAAAAAGCGAACTGTTTATTATTTTTCCGAAATGTTTGGAACTTAAAAAATATGAATGTAAAAATGAAAAAGAATCTATTTGTGCTTTTAACTTTTATTTTTTTGAGTATCAATTTTGTTTTTGCTCAAGACAAAAGCTATGAGGTGAGACTTAGCGGCAATGCTTATGTGACTTCTCATCCGATGGGGGCAATTATTACGCCAAACGGATTGGAAAAGTGGACGGACAGCCGTTCTGTAATTCAAACATACATCTATTTTTCTCAACCCCAAACCATAAAACTTTCTATCAAAGGGAGTACGGAAGGACATTCCACTTTTCTTGTTTCTTTTCAAAACAAGAAAGTCAAAGTGGAAGTACATGATAACTTTATGGAGATTCCTGTGGGAAAATTTAAGATAAAAAAACCCGGTTACTATCCCGTGACGTTGCAAGGATTGCGAAAAACAGGTAACGAATTTGGTCGGATTGTTTCATTCATTGTGCAAACAAACGATGAACATTTAGTTTATGTTCATGATTTTTCGGATTATTTTGCAAGAAGGGGGCCTTCTGTTCATCTTAACTATAACATGCCGAACGACACGATTGAATGGTTTTACAATGAAGTTACTGT
>JAAZMQ010000297.1 GCA_012798745.1 Bacteroidales bacterium | reverse complement strand
TGAAAAACATCTTCCCTGCAGATTATTTTTTACTAAGCGAGTGCTCTGCCGATATGGCAATTACCCCTACTAGAAAAGGAGGAGATTGGTGGGATGGAGGACAGTTTAAGGAACTGCGTTTGCATACATGGACACCGAATACAAGTTTGGTTAAAAGCTCCTACAATAATGCGATGGGAGCCATTTCAACTTGTAATCAAATTTATGCTATGATTAATGAACAGGAAAACATTAAAAATAAAGAACAAATATTGGCAGAAATAAGGGGAGTCAGAGCATTCTGGTATTATATGCTTCTCGATTATTACGGAAATGTTCCTCTCGTAACCGATTTCAACGACACTTCTTTACCTTCAACGAAATCAAGAAAAGAAGTTTATACATTTGTGTTAAATGAATTGAACGACATAAAAGATTTGGTAAGAGAGGATGTAACATCAGCCAGTTACGGAAAAATCACTAAAGGTGTAATATATACGTTATTAGCTAAAATGTATCTCAACGCAATGATTTGGAATCCGGAAGATGGTCCTAAATGGCAAGAATGTGCAGATGCCTGCGATACGGTAATGAGTCTACCCTATATCATTGAACCCAATTTTAAAACCAGTTTTGCAGTGCATAACGAAACCTCAAAAGAAATTATTTTCCCCATTATATTTAGTACGGCAGATGAAGGGAATCATATCCATAAAAGAACTTTGCATTATCTTGATCCTATAGCCCTCAACCTAAAAGTCGAAACATGGAACGGTATCAGTGCTATGCCCCCTTATGTTAAAGCTTACGATGAAGAGGATAAAAGAATTGGCTGGTCGTATCTTATCGGACCTATGAAAGATCCTGCTACCGGAGAAATATTGGTTACCGCACATGGACGCCCACTTATCCATACTATCGATATCGAAATGAAATATAATATCGACGAAGATGGTTGGGGACAAGTAGAACAAGAAGAAGGCGCACGTTGCTATAAATGGGAATTTGAAAGTGGATTAAGCGGAGATATGGAAAACGACTTCGCCATATTCAGATTGGCAGATGTTTATCTGATGAAAGCTGAAGCATTGGTAAGGCTAAACCGAGATAATGACGAGGCAACACGACTGGTAAATATTATTCGTGAACGAGCATTTGATGATCCTGCAAAATTGAAATCCAACGTAACACTGGAAGATATTTATCAGGAAAGAAGATTTGAACTAGCATGGGAGGTTTTTGCAAGACAAGACATGATCCGTTTTGGAACTTTTCTTAATGAAATTCCGGGCTGGAAACCGGTAACAGACCAAAACCGTCTTTTGTTCCCCATTCCTCAATCTGCCTTGGATGCAAATCCAAATCTTCAACAAAACCCCGGATATTAATTTAAAAATAATTGTTGCCTATATTTTTTCAAGAAGGTTCCTAATATGAGCAGAACCCCAAAAGTTATTTCCTCAACTTTTGGGGTTCATTGCAAAAAACACCACTTAATTTTTATAATAATAATATTATGATTCAAACAAAAAAATTATATTATCTGATTCTCTTCATTTTACATCTTTTCATTACTAATTACTAAATATTACTATTAAAACACACAACATATCGAATAATTGTTTACTTTTGCAATACAGCAAACGATCCATGTTGGTTGTTTTTACGGAAAAGATGATATCGATTAAGCATAAAAAAAACAAAAATAATTCTTTAAAAATATCCGATTTAATAAAAATACAAACGATGAAGATCAACAAACTATGCTGGCTGATGGCTATAGTAGCCATCGTCGGCTGTACCAACAAACAAAAAGAAGTTCCCGAAGAAACAACTACCCTTTCGGGATTAAAGCGAAGTAATTTTCAAACGATTGTTGACGGTGATTCCACCGATTTGTATGTTCTGAAAAATGCAAACGGAATTGAAGTATGCGTGACAAATTATGGTGGACGAATTGTTTCCGTAATGGTACCCGACAAGGATGGGACTATGCAAGATGTGGTATTGGGTTTCGATTCCATTCAAGATTACATCAATATTCCCAATAATTTCGGAGCAACTATTGGTCGGT
>JAAZMQ010000296.1 GCA_012798745.1 Bacteroidales bacterium | reverse complement strand
ATTTTTGCTCGCAGATACCGATATATAACATGAATAGAAAGAAAATTCTCATTACCGGTGCCAGCGGATTCATTGGCAGTGCGGCAGTGGAAAAAGCGCTTGCATTGGGTTACGAAACGTGGGCAGGTATACGCGCAAGCAGCAACAGAGCTTATTTGCAAGACGAACGCATTCGGTTTATCGACTTACCTTATACCGATAAAACCAAGCTCGTGGAACAATTACAATCTTTTGCTGTCGAAAACGGACAATTCGATTATATTGTTCATACAGCCGGGATCACAAAAGCATTGCATAAATCCGATTTCGAACATGTCAATTATTTATATACGAAAAATCTTGTCGATGCACTTGTTGAAACCCGTCATCTGCCCGATAGCTTTATTTTTATCAGCAGTTTAAGTGCGTATGGCGTTGGAGACGAAAAAGGATATACACCGATTTCTGCCCATCAAACCCCTCGTCCTAATACGGCATACGGTAAGAGTAAATTGTTGGCGGAGAATTATATCAAAAGCATTTCCGATTTTCCTTACGTCATACTGCGTCCGACCGGTGTTTATGGCCCGCGCGACAAAGACTATCTCATCCTGATGCGGTCTGTCAAAAAAGGTATTGCCTTGAGTGCAGGATTTAAAAAACAGGTGTTAACTTTTATCTTTGTGGAAGATTTGGTGAAGGTCATTTTTGACTGCATCGAAAAAGGAATTCGAAGAAAAGAATATTTTGTTGCCGACGGCGATTGGTATACCGATGCCGAATTCAACAAGCTGGTGCAGCAGGCACTTGGCAAAAAGCATGTTTTGCGGATTAAGGTTCCGCTTTGGATCGTAAAACCGGCAGCGTTCATAAATGAAAAAATAGCGGCAATGGTTGGCAAGCCGACAACGTTCAACACCGATAAATATCATATCATGAAACAGCGTAACTGGTTGTGCGATATCACGCCGCTTCAACACGATCTTGGATTTCGGCCGGATTATCGGTTAAAGGAGGGCATAGAAAAAACCGTTCGGTGGTATAACGAAAACGGTTGGTTGTGAATCGCTGATGCAAAATATAAAATTAAGAACAAATAACGCTCAGTCGAAAGAAACTACGGCATAATTTGCTATTTTTGTCAATTCTAAAAAAGAACTCAGAATGAAAATTGCATTGATCGGTTATGGTAAAATGGGGCACGAAATCGAGAAAGTTGCCCGCGAAAGAGGTCATGAAATTGCTTGCATTATCGATATAAACGACGAAGAAAAGTTTGATTCACCCGAATTCAAAAGTGCCGATGTGGCCATCGAGTTTACCTCTCCCCAAAGTGCACTCCACAATTATCGGAAAGCTTTTGCTGCCGGTATACCCGTGGTATCGGGAACAACCGGCTGGCTGCAACATTTGGACGAGGTGAAACAGCTTTGTGAGAAAGAAGGGAAAACGTTTTTCTATGCCTCGAATTTCAGCCTTGGCGTAAATATCTTTTTTGCGGTAAATCGTTACTTGGCAGAAATCATGAATCGGTTTCCCGATTACGATGTGCGGCTGGAAGAAACGCATCACATCCACAAGTTGGATGCACCAAGCGGCACAGCCATTTCGCTAGCGGAAGATATTCTTGCCCGCATCGACCGAAAAGACAAGTGGGTGCTCAACGAGGCTCACTCGCCCCATGAATTGGAAATAAAAGCATTTCGTGAAGACGAGGTGCCCGGCATCCATACGGTCATTTACGAATCGGAAGCCGACATGATCCGCATCACGCACGATGCCAAAAGCCGTAAAGGCTTTGCCCTGGGCGCTGTGCTGGCGGCTGAGTTCACACAAGGGAAAAAGGGTTTTCTGACGATGGAAGACCTGTTGAAGTTTTAAATAAAAAGAGTTTATATATATAATCAATATGACACTGAAAGAACGCATCTCCAAAGCCACTCGCGGACAATGGATAGGGTTTACTGTTTTATCTGTTCTCTGGATACTTTTTTCGATATGGTATGGCAACAGTTGGTTGTTGCTCGTGCTTCTCCTTTTTTTCGATATTTACATCACCAAATTTGTTCCGTGGACATTTTGGAAAAAATCGAAGAACGCTGCTTTCCGTAAAGTGATGGAATGGGTCGATGCCATTATTTTTGCCCTCATTGCCGTGTATTTTATCAACACGTTTTTCTTTCAGAATTACCAAATCCCTTCTTCTTCGCTTGAAAAAACGTTACTGGTGGGAGATTTTCTTGCCGTCAGCAAAGTCAGTTACGGCCCTCGTGCGCCCATGACGCCGTTGTCGTTTCCTTTAGCTCAGCATACCATGCCTGTGGTGGGCGGTAAGTCGTATATCGAAAAACCGCAATGGAAATACCGGCGGTTGAAAGGTTTAAGACAGGTACAGCGCAACCATATCGTGGTTTTCAATTTTCCTGCGGGTGATACGGTAGCATTGAATATGCAGGGTGTCGATTTTTATACCCTTTCCAAATATAATCCCAACGGAAGTACAGGTATCAGGGCAGATAAACGAACATATGGCGAAGTTGTTTGGCGGCCGGTTGATCGACGCGAAAATTATGTAAAACGGTGCATCGGGTTGCCGGGTGAAACCATTCAAATGAAAAACGATACGGTATATATCGACGGTAAAATTGTTCCTCATGCCAAAACGGCTCAACACAATTATTATATTCAGACAGACGGTACCGTTATCGCTTCTTCCGTTTTTGATGAATTGGGCATCAGCAAAAGCGATTATTTGGGTGTGGATAATTTCGGGCAGCCTATTCCCAAATATCAGGATTTGACTAATGTGGACAGTCTGAGTGCCGTTCAATTGGGATTGAAGCAACACAACGGTTCTTTTGGCAAATTATATGGTCCTATGCCGATGACCGACGAGATGGTCGAAAAAATGAGAGCGAAGCCTTTCGTATTGGTGATAATAAAGGAAAAGGAGCAACCCGGAGCGGGATACTATTATCCGTTGGATTACGAAACGGGTTGGACGCGCGATACGTATGGACCGCTTTGGATACCGAAAAAAGGTGCGACGATTACTTTTGACAAGGATGTCGATTTCAAGGCGGCTGCATATGAGCGTTGCATAAAAAATTATGAGGGCAACGATTTTGCTTATCGCAACGGGAAAGTGTATATCAATGGTCAACAGGCCGATTCGTATACTTTTACAATGGATTATTATTTTATGATGGGCGACAACCGCCACAATTCGGCCGATTCCCGCGTATGGGGTTTCGTGCCGGAAGATCATATTGTTGGTCAGCCAATTCTTATTTGGCTTTCGCTCGATAAGGATAAAGAATGGTTCCACGGAAAAATTCGCTGGAAACGATTGTTTCGGAGTGCAAAAAGGTGATGGCTTCCGTTCTTTTATCGTCGTTTTATTTGGCTCCCGTTCAGTATTACAGCAAGCTTTTTCGTGCCGAAAGAGTGTATATCGAAATGCACGATACCTATCAGAAACAATCTTACCGGAATAGGTGTCTGATTGCCGGAGCCAACGGTATTCTGCCATTAAGTATTCCTATCGAAAAGCCGGAGGCCGGTAAGGACAAAATGACAGATATCCGTATCTCCGATCACGGAAATTGGAGGCACCTGCATTGGAATGCCTTGGTTTCGGCATACAATTCTACTCCTTTTTTCGAATATTACCGTGACGACTTCCGGCCGTTTTATGAGAAAAAATATACTTATTTGTTCGATTTCAACGAAGAACTTCGTGCATTGATTTGTCGTTTGCTCGATATACATCCTCTTGTAAAGTATACCGACCATTTCGTGGAAACGCTTCCCGACGGAATGATGGATTTCAGAGAAACCATTCATCCTAAACCGAGCCGTCAGAAACCCGATCCCGACTTCAAGGTGGCGCCTTATTATCAGGTTTTTCGCGATAAATACGGATTCCTTGAAAACCTGAGCATTATCGACCTCTTATTCAACATGGGAAACGAATCGCGTTTGTATTTATAAGTACTTTTTAACCGAAAATTCCTATCTTTGCACCTTATAAAAAGGAATTATGGATAGAAAAGTGCGCGTTCGTTTTGCTCCTAGCCCTACGGGGCCGCTTCACATTGGTGGTGTTCGCACGGCATTGTACAATTACTTATTTGCAAAGCAGCATCAAGGTGATTTTATTCTCCGTATCGAAGATACCGACTCGCAACGGTTTGTGCCGGGGGCAGAAGAATACATTCAGGAAACATTTGACTGGCTGGGGTTGGAATTTGACGAAAGTCCCAAAAAAGGTGGCCGATATGGCCCTTATCGGCAATCGGAACGAAAAGACATTTACAGACAATATGTGCAGCAATTGCTTGATAAAGGTGCTGCTTATAT
>JAAZMQ010000295.1 GCA_012798745.1 Bacteroidales bacterium | reverse complement strand
TTCTTCTGTGGGTTATACTTTCGAAATGGAAGCTTGCTTTTATTTCATTCGTAGCCTTGTTGGTTTGCTATAAACCTATTCTGACCTTTTTTCCACTTCATCTTTTTGCTAAAGAAGCTCCCTCAAACAGTATTAAAATATTGACATACAATGTGGAAGGTTTTCGAAACGAGGCTCATAAAAACGCTTTTACACATCCCGTTCTCGAATATATTGCCGAGACCGATGCCGATATCGTTTGTTTACAAGAATATATGATCAGTAAAACCGGCCAATCGTTGATATCGCAACACGATGTGAATAGGATTCTTAATAAATACCCTTATCATTCGATCACCGGATTGGAATCATCGGGCAAATACCATATTTATGGATTAGCGTGTTTCTCTAAATTTCCTATCGAAAAGACTCACGAAATTATTTTCGATTCTTCCTATAACGGTGCCGCCGTTTATACTATCAACATCAATAATTTGCCATATACGGTGGTTAATGTGCATCTGGAATCGAACCAAATAACGGCCGAAGACAAAAAACTTTATAGCGATTTTCTTCAAAATAAAGAAAACGTTAATTTCGACGAAGTGACAACCAATATCCGCAGTCGTTTGGGGCGAGCATACCGCAAGAGAGTATATCAAGTACAAAAAATAAACAGCTATCTTGCAAAGGCAAAAACCGAAGGGGTCATTATTTGCGGCGACTTCAACGATACACCCATCTCGTACGCTTATCATCAATTGAAAGGAAATCTGAACGACGCCTATACTTCCACCGGTTTTGGTCCGGGTATCACTTATCATGAAGATTTTTTCCTCTTCCGCATCGACTACATACTGCATAGTAAAAATATGAAAGCTTATCAAACGAAAGTCGATAAAGTGCCTTATTCTGACCACTATCCGGTGTACACCTACCTGGAAAAATCAGACTGACAACTTTCTTGGTCGTTAATTGTTAAAAATAATGGTAAACAGTTGAATCCTATGTACAGAATAAGTAAACAATTTTCATTTTCTGCCGCCCACTCGCTTCACGAACTTTCACCCGAACACCCCTGCACTCGGTTGCATGGGCACAACTATGTGATAACGGTGCACCTAAAATCGGAACAACTGAACAAAACAGGCTTTGTATGCGATTATAAAGAATTGGAAAAAATAAAAGAATACATTGATACCCATCTGGATCATCAAAACCTCAACGATGTCATGTTCCCTTTGAATCCCTCAGCCGAAAACTTGGCAAAAATGCTTTACGACATTTTCAAACCGAGTTTTCCGCAACTTTATGCTGTTGAGGTAAGCGAAACTCCCAAAACTTCTGCTGTTTATGAACCTGAAAGTGAATGAAATATTTTATTCGCTGCAAGGTGAAGGTGCACGAACAGGGGAACCATCGGTTTTTATTCGGCTTTCGGGCTGCAATCTGACCTGCAGCTTTTGCGATACGGACTTTTCCTTGGGCAGGACGATGACGGCGGAAGAAATTCTGGATGAAATTTCCTCCTTTGGTTGCAATCGCATCATTTGGACAGGAGGCGAACCCTGCTTGCAATTGACCAACGAAATCGTTTCCTTCTTTAAAGAAAAAGGATACTGGCAATCCATTGAAACCAATGGGACCCACAAGGTACCGTCAGGAATCGATTACATTGCTTGCAGTCCCAAACAGGATTTCGAAAAAATACGCGAACTTATTCCCGAAGTAAACGAATTGCGTTTCCCCATGCAAGCCGGTGATCCTTTACCCGATATTTCACTGTTGCCAAAAGCCGAAAAATATTTACTAAGCCCCATTTTCAATGGAAATGCTCTCGTTTACGAAAATGTAGCCTATTGCGTTGAATTAATAAAAGCACATCCGATCTGGGGGTTAAGCCTTCAAATGCATAAACTCATCGGCATCCGATAAAATTGTAATTGCAAAAGTAATTAAAAGATGACACGTTTTGATGTGAAAATACTAGGTTGCGGATCGGCTATGCCCACCACGTTGCACAATCCTTCCTCACAATTGGTAAATGCGAACGAAAAATTATTCATGATCGATTGTGGGGAGGGAACGCAGCTACAAATGCGAAAATTCAAGACGCGTATAAGCAAACTGCACAGCATTTTTATTTCGCACATACACGGCGATCACATATTGGGACTTCCCGGTCTTATATCCACGCTAAATATCCTGGGGCGAAAAATGGATCTCAACATTTATGCTCACAAAGAAATTGAACCGCTCTTGCTCTCTGCTCTTGATTTTTTTTGCCCACACCTCGTATTTCAAGTCCATTTTTTCCCCTTGAACGCTGATGCGTTTGAACAAATCTACGAAAACAAATCGCTGCGCGTATGTTCTTTCCCTCTGAAACACCGCATACCTACTTGCGGATTTCTCTTTGAAGAAAAAGAATCGCTTCGCCACATCAAACGTGAAATGATCGATTTTTACCAAATTCCCATCAAACAAATTAAAGAAATCAAGTCAGGAGCAGATTTTGTAACACCCGACGGTCGGGTGATTCCCAACGAAATACTAACATCCCCTGCCAAGCCACCACGACGCTACGCATATTGTTCCGATACAGCCTATTGTCCCGACATAATTCCTTATATTGAAGGTGTGGATGCGCTTTATCATGAAGCCACATTTGCTGAATCGGAAGCAATTCGAGCACAACAAACCTTTCATTCCACTGCACGGCAAGCCGCCAAAATTGCCAAAGCCGCCAACGTAAAGAAACTGATCCTGGGCCATTTTTCTTCGCGATATACCGAATTGGATGATCTCTTACGCGAAGCACAATCCGTTTTTCCCGATACTCTCTTGGCTTATGAAGGTATGGATATTGTTTTATAGCCCAAAAAAACAACCACATAAGGGTTAAAACGACAACAGCAGAACACCTATCGCCTGCCCGGAAAAGATTGAGAAACACTATTTCGGTCTGGGTTCAAAATCGAAGAGCAACACTCCGGCTGATGTATTAATCTTGCACCGATTTTTTAATCCCGTCCTCACTTTTGTTCTAAGGTTAAACTGATTTTTTCATGCCGTGCAAACTTCTTTTTTGTGTTGTGTCAAATTTTTACTCTCGCCCAAACATCTGTTTTGGGGTTGTACCCGGCTTTTTTCTACTGTCCAAGTCCTAAATTTAAGGTCGTCCTGTTTTTTCCTCCTTACCACACATTTGTTTTGGGGTTGTGGAAATTTTTTATTTCCGTCCCCACTTCTGCTCTAAGGTTAAACCGATTTTTTCCTACTTTTCTAGCTTTTTTTGTGTGTTGTGCCGATATTTTTCTCCTTTTCTGATCGTAATTTTAAGGTTCTGCCACGGTTTTCCTCTGTTTCCGACAACATAATTTAAGCAGTACGACGGCAGTTATTAAATTATGTTGTCAAAATAAAGGCTAAACGGCCGTTTTGTTCATTTTATGATATCATTATTTAACCACAACGCCCGCAAACCTTAAATCATGTTATCGAAATCGGAGCAAAACGCACGTTGTGTG
>JAAZMQ010000294.1 GCA_012798745.1 Bacteroidales bacterium | reverse complement strand
AAGGTTTATTTCTTTTCTTTTTCTTCTTTTTTTGTTTCGGAATGGGAAGGATAAAGAATTCCGACGATTACCAGGAGAAAACCGGCAAGGCAAACCATCGGGGCTATTTTAATTCGGCGCGCACTAAAAATATCGGGGTTAAAGCCGGTTTCTGCCGTTGTTCCCGGTCCTATCATCAATAAAAATCCAAGAATAATAATTACTACTGCTATTCCGCAGATAATGAGGTTTGTTTTACTTAACGGAAAATTTTTTTGTGCCATATTTTTAATTCAGAACAATATATTGTTGCGTACTTTATACATAATACAAACTGTCGGTATCCATTTTCAAATAATGGTTTACCGAAAAAACCGTAGCTGTCCCTGTGATAACTATTCCCAGCGCGATTACCGCTCCGAAAAGCAGCGTCATATCCTTTACGATGAGGACAGATTTTAAATCTGCATATTCCGTGCCAAAATAGTATAAAATTCCAAAGATAATGCCATCTGCCAACAATCCGGCAATAACACCCATCATAATATTCTCTTTCACAAACGGTTTTCGAATAAACCCATCCACTGCTCCCACCAGCTTCATGGTATGAATCAAAAATCGTTTTGCATAGATACTCAATCGTATGGTATTGCGAATCAGCGTAAAAGAAATAAAAAGCAACACAGCCGACAAAATCAACAAAATGGCTGTGATCTTAGATAAATTATTATTTATCAAATCAATAGCCTCTTGCTGGTACAGCAAATCGTCGATATTGGTTTCTGCTTTAATGATTTTACTCACCTTTGCCAAACTATCGGTGTTGGCGTATTCCGATTTCAGAAAAATCTCGATACAATCTTGTGCCGGGTTGTAGCCCAGCAACTCCTCAGGATCTTCACCCAAATCTTTAATCAACTGTTCTTTGGCTTCCTCTTTACTGATAAAACGCGATGATTTCACAAAAGGCATGTTGTCCAACCGTTTTCTGGTTTCTGCTATTTGTGCATCCGTCACATTGTGATCCAGCATCACACTGAAACTCACATTTTCTTTCACATAATCCGATATCCGATTTCCCAAAAACAACGTTAAAATAGTCAATCCCAGCAGCACCAAAACCAAGGTAATGCTGATAATGGAAGTAAGTTTTGCATTAAAAAATCTTGCTTTGTTTACTCGGTATTTTTTCGTCATAATTGTATATGGACAAAATCGGGAGGGATTACTAAACAAGCGAAACCAGACTTTTCCCCGATTATTTTGCAAAGTAACAAAAAATATTGCCAAAAAAGCCGATGTGTGTCCTAAATAATCTGAATACGTTTTTTATTTTACAGGTTTTAATCCCATTTCTTTCGCTTTTTCCAACATAAACCGATACGCTGCATCGTGTTCGTTAGGTATTATCCCATCGAGGATAGCCTCCTTGATAGCCGATTTCAACATCCCCACTTCTTTTCCCGGGCTCAATCCAAACGTCTGCATGATCTCGTATCCGTCTACCGGCGGCTGAAAATTCCGTATTCGGTCTTTTTCTTCAATCTCTCTCAGCTTTTGCCTCACCATTTTAAAATTCCGAAGGTAAAGCCTGGCTTTGGCAGGGTTCTTTGTCGTAACATCGGCTTCACATAGCATCATTAAATCGTCAATATCGTCTCCTGCATCAAAAAGCAGACGACGGACAGCCGAATCGGTAACCTGATCATCCACCAGTTGCATCGGTCGCATGTGTAAGGCAACCAATTTCTGCACATATTTCATTTTTTCGTTCAACGGCAAACGCAGTCGACGAAAAATTCCGGGAACCATTTTCGCTCCCACATGATCGTGATTATAAAATGTCCATCCGAGTTGAGGATCCCATCGTTTGGTTGCCGATTTACCGATATCGTGCAACAGGGCAGCCCAACGCAACCATAAATTATCGGTTTTGAGCGCAATGTTATCCAACACAGCAAGTGTATGATAAAAATTATCCTTATGCTGCACCCCGTCGCGATTTTCCACACCTTTCAATGCAGCCATCTCGGGAAAAACAAGATCGAGCAGTCCCGTTTTTTCCAGCAGAATAAATCCTACCGACGGCTTCGGCGAAAGAATAATCTTGTTCAGCTCATCGGTAATGCGTTCGGTAGAAACAATGGAAATGCGTTCCTTGTTGGCCACAATGGCATCGAATGTTTCGGAATGAATATCGAATCCCAATTGCGACGCAAACCTGATGGCACGCATCATACGCAACGGATCGTCGCTAAACGTGATATTGGGATCCAACGGTGTTTTGATAATACGGTTTTCCAGATCCTGCAACCCATTAAAATAATCCACCAATTCGCCGAATCGGTCGCTGTTAAGGCACAAAGCCAACGTACTGATCGTAAAATCGCGCCGCTTAAGATCATCTTCCAACGTACCATCTTCCACAATGGGTTTTCGCGAATCGTGGGTATACGACTCTTTTCGTGCCCCCACAAATTCCAATTCATACCCTTTATATTTTACTTGTGCCGTACCAAAATTTTTATAAACCGTCACTTTCGACTGTTTGCCCATTTTTTTTGCCACCGCTTCTGCCAGAGCAATGCCGCTTCCCACAACCACAAAATCGATATCTTTCGACGTTCTGTGAAGAAAAATATCGCGAACGTATCCTCCTATCACATAGCACTCCACGTTCATCTCGTCAGCAGCTTGCGAAACCAGCCTGAAAACCGGTTTATTCAGATATTTACGTATCTTTTCGTAAGGGATCTCCATAAAATTACAGGTTTGTAATTTGTAACAAATTGCAAAATTACAATAAATCTTACAGGTGGCATAATACAGCAATTTTATTTCCGAAAAAAATATGGTTATCTTTGCACGTTCAAACCACTAAAATTAAATTATTACTCGATGGACGACGATCCTTATCCTAATAATTTCAAGTATCAACAACTTCTGTAAGGGGATTGGATGTCTCTTTACAGCAAAAAAGTAAGGAGGCATGAATCATGGTAAACATTAAACGTAACTTCCGGGACCTTATCAATAAAAAAGACTGGAAATCTCTAAAGTATTCTTTAAATCAATTGGATCCTTTCGATGTAGCACAATGCATCAAAGATTCATCCGAAGGCGACGATGTGGTTTTGTTTCGTCTGCTCAACAGAGAACAAGCCAAAGAAACCTTTCAGCACCTCTCGCACGAGAGTCAAGAACAAATCATCGAAGGGTTGGCTCAAAACATCCATAAGCTTTCGGATTTGCTGAACGACCTCGATCCGGACGATCGAACCGCCTTTTTCGAGGAACTGCCCGGCAAAGTCACTCAACAGTTGATCCAACTTTTATCGGACGACGAACGGAAAATTGCAACCCAATTGCTCGGTTATCCCGAAAACAGCATCGGGCGTTTAATGACCCCCAACTACGTTGCCGTAAAACCCCATTATACCATCGAAGAAGTTTTTGCACACATCAGACAATACGGTAAGAATTGCGAAACAATAGACAGCATTTATGTTGTGGATAAGGACTGGAAACTGCTGGACGACATTCAAATCAAAGATATCATCCTAGCCTCGCCCAACCAAACCGTTTCGGAACTCATGGATCGTCGTTTCGTGGCACTCAATGCTATGGAAGATCAGGAAATGGCTATCCGTGTTTTCAAAGATTACGACCGAGCTTCTTTGCCGGTGGTGAACGAAGAAGGAATTTTATTGGGAATTGTAACGTTCGACGATATCATGGACGTTGTTGAAGAAGAATCTACCGAGGATTTCCTCAAATTCGGTTCATTGCAAAAGCCCATTATCGATCCCCTTAAAGCGCCGGCTTTCACTTTATATAAGGAACGGATTTTCTGGCTGGTGGCATTGCTCTTCGTAAACATTTTTTCCGGCGCTGTTCTTTCCAATTTCGAACACCTGATTCAATCGGCAGTTTCGCTGGTTTTCTTTTTGCCTCTCATTATTGACAGTGCAGGAAACGCCGGTTCGCAAACGGCATCGTTGATGATTCGATCGCTTGCCACAGGCGATGTCCACTTGAAAGACTGGTACAAGTTGGTTGGAAAAGAGTTTATCGTTTCCTTTTTACTGGGAATTACAATGGCTATAGGTATCGCAGCGATAGCGAAATTCCGATCGCCCGAAATCATTTACATTGTTGCTCTTACCATGATTTTAGTTGTGATGATTGGCAGTTTAATCGGCTTGTTGCTGCCTTTTATATTCACAAAATTGAAACTCGACCCGGCTACAGCCAGTGCTCCGCTTATTACGTCAATTGCCGATATCCTCGGCATCGTCATCTATTTTTCTTTAGCTTCCTACTTTTTAGGTTTTTAGAAAAAGAACAAACCCGTATCGTTTTGTTACAATTTGTAAAATTACAATAAATGCAGTTTAAAATCCTGTTTTACTGCCGATATATTTTGTACATTTGCAGCGCTTACGATACGAAAACATGACAAGGAAAAAGAGAAAATCGCTTTATCCGACAACTAAATTTTTGGCCGTATCTGTTTTTTATAAAATCTTTATCGGATTGTTTCTGCTCGTTGCTTGTTCACAAAGTAAAGAAAAAACGGCCAAAGACTACCTTAATGCCGCTCAACAAGCTTATGAAGAAGGCAATTATGATTTAGCTAAAACACAGATTGACAGTATAAAAATAAAATTTCCTAAAGCTTTTAAAGAGATCAAAGCGGGTTTTGCGTTGATGCAGGATGTGCGTTTAGCCGAAAACCAACGCAACATTGCCTTTTGCGATTCCATGCTTCAGGTAAATTACGACACCCTGAAAGTCATGCTGTTGAAATTCGATTACGTTCGCGATGAAGAATATCAAGAATTTGGCGATTACATCCCCAAAATCTATCCGTTGAGCCAAACGCTTTATCAAAATACGGTACGGTCGGGAGTACAGGAAAAAGGGAATCTCTATCTCGAAAGTGTTGTTGTTGGTCAGAACATCCACCACAACCAAATAAAAATCAGCCTACCCGAAGGCGAATATGCCGAAACCCTTCCCGTTACATCAGAAGGGCTGAATTACCGCTTCAGCACCCTTACCACAAGTTACGAGATTGTTCGTTACAGTGGAGACAACGAAAATGGTGTGGCCAAATTTGTCTATACCTTTAAAGATCGACCTCTCACGGTTTATTTTATCGGTAAACGCACCGTGTCGAAACGAATGACGAATAAAGAAAAAGAGGGCATTGCCCAATCGTACGAACTCTCATCACTGCTGCTCGAAATCGAACACTTGAAGCTCGAAAAAGAAAAAAGCGAAGTCCTCATTCGCTACTTATTAAGTAAGAAAGGGGAATAACTATTCTTTTTGACTACGAATTTCGGCAGGCGTCATGCCGATCCTTTTCATGCAAAAGTCCCACAAATGAGAAACGCTTGCAAAACCCAGCAGTGCGGCTATTTTCTTTAAGGTATAATCGGTGTTTT
>JAAZMQ010000293.1 GCA_012798745.1 Bacteroidales bacterium | reverse complement strand
TACGTACGTTCTCGGCTACTTTCCATGAAGCACTTGACAAGCCGCTGCTCATTACTACGTGAATAATCAGGTCGTAATTCCGATAATTTCTTTCAATTGCATCAACAATATCTTTTTGAGGCAAAGTGGACGACTTTGCTACCACATTTTCTTTTTCATATGCTTTTATTTTTATTCAAAGGTTATATAATAATTGTAGTTGTACTGGCCGCCATAATATTCTTCAAAATCAATATCGGAGAACTGCTCTTTTAGCCGATCGGCCAAACCGTTCTCCTTACGTGAAGGCAACCCTTTGTACAAAGTAATCAGACTGCAGTCATTCGCCAATTGATGAATTGCATCGACGATAAGCTCTTCCATATTGCTGTTAGAAAGAATGATTTTCTTTTTGTAAACTGCAAAAAAATCTTTTTTCTTTACCGGCATCCCATCATCGGTAACTACTTTACGACTTGCACGTGCAATACCACAGTAGGGAATGGTATGAATGCTTTTCATTGCTTCCTCGAACATGGTCATGATGTCATAATCCTTCGAAATGCCCATCATCATACCGATGAGATCAATGGGATTATCCGATTCAACAATAAAAACATTCGACTTGCAGAGCGAAACAGCATATTTCAACGCCATGAGAATATCGCTATCATCGGCAGCAACAATAATATTTTTGGCTTTCAAATTGTCTAATCCCTTAACCAATTGATCTACGGACGGTTTATTTTTCCCATAACACAAAATATCGTCGGCGCCTAATTTCTGAAGTATTTCTGCAAATCCTTTTCCCGATACAATACAAAATATACTTTTATCTTTCCGATAATCAATCGACTCATCACTGATAAAATTGCGATGCTGTTTTTTCATATCATCCACTTTTGTAAAAATCAAATCACCATATTTTTCAACAGCATCAAAAACACCATCGGGTTTATTGGTGTGAATATGAACTTTAAATTTATTGCCGGCCTGAACAACAATGAGGCTGTCTCCAAAAGGAGCAATCATTTTCTGTAGTTGTTCTTTAGAGGTAATGGTATCGGTTTCCAAAATAAATTCGGTACAATATTTTTGTTTGATTTCGGGATTCCAAAGATTATCTATTTCTTCAAGTTCGGTGATGATTTTTTCTTGAAGCCTTTTTTTGTTGCTACCATGATTATTAACAGATAAGTTATTGACTGCTTTTCTTATATTTTGAAAAATTTCCCGCAATCGACTGTTCTGAATTTTCGAAAAATCGATATTTAATACAAGGTGTGCAAAAGGTGTATTTTTAAATTTGGATAACCCCCCTTCAATATATTTTCGAGTCGCTTCCCCTATTTTCAGTAAAGCAGGAACCGGTAAACCATTTGTTCCAAAGCCATTGTGCTGAAACTCTCGGCATACTCCCTGAATAAAAATGACAAAACCGGCACCACCGGAATCGATAACGCCGGCTTGTTTAAGCACGGGAAGCATTTCGGGAGTTTTATCCAATACTTCTTTCAGATATGGAATTGTTTTGCCTATAATAACAAGGGGGTCATCATCTTCTTCCATCAACTCGGCATATTTGTCTTTTAGTGCCCTCATCAGGGTGAGCATTGTACCTTCGCGCGGATTTTCCGTTCCCTCATAAGCATTGCAATAACCGTTTTCAATGGCTTTATAGATATTCTCTTTCGAAAAATCGTCATTCGCAACAATTTCAGCAAAACCTTGCATAAACAAAGACAAAATGACACCCGAACACCCTCTGCTATTCAAAAGCATTTGTTCGGCAAAATTTTTCAGGTATTCACCGGGCAGCATGGATTGGTTTTCGAAGCTCTTCATGTTGGCCATTGCACCTTGAATGGTCAGTACCATGTTTAAACCGGTATCTCCGTCGGGAACAGGAAAAACATTCAAACTGTTTAAATATTCCTTATGCTTGTTCAGATACCTGTGGATATTTTCTATCCGTTCATTAATCTCGTTTACGTTTATTTCGGTGGCCATGATTAGAATAAGTAAATTTAAATGTCGGTTAATGTGTCCTCAAAAATGATGCCATGCATTATTTTCAGGTAATTTTAAATAATTGAATCAACAAAATCCTCTATATGTTCCTTCACAAATTGGACTATACGTGCTGTTTCCTCTTCTTCAATCAAAAAATATTTTTCTTCCAAATCATCAAATTCTTCAAAATCAACATACATCGCCATAAATTCTTCATCAGTGGTTTCGCGTTCCAACTCCTCTTGATGAGCACGATAAATTTCTGCTGCCTTATAAATAATCTTAGCTGAATCACGTGCACCAAAGTGTTTAAGTGCCTTTGCCGTAGGATTATCGAAAATATATCCGCCATAACCGTTTTGGATCAACTGCACGAAACCTCCCTGATTCACCTCCTCACGAAAAAACCAATAAGCTAGTAAGGCATGTTGATAACCGGTGAGTTTATCCATATTTTCCGCACTAAGATCATTATCGACAAAATCGAGATAAGCATCGGTAAGTAATTTCAGAAATTCGTCAATTCCCCGGGTATAAGCAGCAACTAATTTATCTTCAGGAAGTTGTATCATACCGAATGAGTTTTCATCATTTTTTTACAAATGTAGCAACTTTTTTCAAAACCACCCTACTCTATCTTTATATAAAACAAAAATATTAACTTTGCGCCAAAATATAATCGTGAAGCAAACCTATTAAAATGAAAGTAAAACCTTTTAAAGGATTGCGCCCTCCAAAATCATTGGTAAAGGAAGTGGCGTCTCGACCGTATGATGTACTTAACTCAGAAGAAGCCCGCCGGGAAGCGGAAGGAAACGAAAAATCGCTTTATCGCATTATTAAACCTGAAATTGATTTTCCTCGTGGAACAGATGAACACGATCCACAGGTGTATGAAAAAGCAGCCGAAAATTTTAGTAAATTTCAGGAAAAGGGGTGGTTGGTAGAAGATCCGATCGAAATGTATTATGTGTACGCTCAAACAATGAATGGGAAAACCCAGTATGGGCTTGTAGTAGCTGCATCTGTTGAAGATTATCTGACAGGGAAAATCAAAAAACACGAACTGACCCGCCGCGATAAAGAAGAAGATCGGATGAAACATGTGCGGATAACCAATGCAAACATGGAGCCGGTATTTTTTGCTTACCCCGACAATCCGAAATTAGAAGCGATCGTGAAACGTATTACTTCTAATAAAGAACCTGAATATGACTTTGTATCAGAAGATGGCATCAGACATCGTTTCTGGCTGATTCCAGACAGAGAAGATATCGAAAATATTACAGGTATTTTTGACACTATACCTTGCATGTACATTGCCGATGGCCATCATCGTTCTGCAGCAGCTGCTTTAGTAGGGGCCGAAAAAGCAAAAAATAATCCTCATCACAAGGGGGATGAAGAATATAACTATTTCATGGCGGTTTGTTTCCCTGCCGGTCAACTTAATATTATCGATTACAATCGTCTTGTAAAAGATTTAAATGGTTTGACACCGGAAGAGTTTCTAAAAAAACTGGAAGCGAATTTCAATATTGAACCTACCGGTTCGGAAATTCAAAAGCCGAAACATTTACACAATTTTTCTATTTATTTAGATGGTAAATCGTACAGTCTCACAGCCAAACCGCACATCTTGCATGATGAAGATCCGGTGGATCAATTGGATGTATCGACTACATCAAAATATATACTCGATGAGATCCTGGGAATTAAAGATTTGCGTTCCGATAAGCGTATCGAATTTGTTGGCGGTATACGCGGACTTAACGAACTAAAAAAACGGGTAGATAGTGGCGAAATGGCATTGGCTATTGCACTGTATCCGGTTTCTATGAAGCAATTGATGGAAATTGCAGATAGCGGAAATATCATGCCACCCAAAACCACTTGGTTTGAGCCTAAACTGCGTTCGGGGCTGGTAATTCATAAACTGGATTGAATATTTTTTTCTCGGAAGAGAAATAACTTTATCTGTTCCGCAAAGTATACCGTTAAATAATCGAAATAGCTTTCTTTAATCCCTCTCTTATCGTATCTTTACACGATAAACATTATACTCAAAGTAAAAAATGGGAGCTATTCTGAGATTTTTTCTTTCTTTTTTTGTCTTTTATTTTCTGATTAAATTCGCATTTAATCTTTTGATAGGAAAAAGATGGGCTTCGGAAAACAAGACAGATCGGCAAAAACGTCAACAGCAGCAAAGTCAAAATAAAATTCAATCGCAAGAAGATCGAATTATTTCGTATCAGAAAAAAAAATTTGAATCAAGCAATATTGAAGACGTGGAATTTGAAGAGGTCAAGGAAAAATAATTTTTTCAAAGGGGCTGTCTCAAAATAAAAATAAGCCCCTGACGATTGAATACTTGAAATTATTCTCCGGTAGGAGTGCAAACACAAAGAGGGTGAAATCACATTGTGATACACCCTCTTTTTATTTGTATTTTGTAATAACAGACCTCTAACTTTATTTTAACTCCATTTCTATTACAAAATCCGTTTCGTCCGGAATTTTATCTAACGACAAGACTACACCATCGGATACAGATGTAAATTTCACCGGTTTTTTATCAATGAATACCTTTGCCGATTTTACTTTTCTTCCGTTTAATGGCAAATATAAAGCATTGTCTTCAAGATTCAATATATGCACATATAGCGTGTTGCCTTTTTGGGTAGTAACACCCCAATGACGAGGGGTCACTATCCCACCACGTGTACCGTAAATGGTTTCCCCATATTGTTTCAACCAGTTTCCTATTGCTCTATAGCGCTCAACAGCAATATCAGGGAATTCACCGTTTGGTCGCGGACCTACATTCAATAATAAATTTGCATTGTATCCGGCTGTTTTTACCAAATAATGAATCAGCTCTTTTTCCGACTTGTAATTTAAATCGGTAATATTATATCCCCACGAATTATTCATGGTTTCACAGGTTTCGAACGGAAGAGTCCCAACAGTCTGCTCATTGGCAAAGCCGGTGGTATTGTGACCCGGGAGGTCTTTTTCGAAAGTTTGTACATCTTCGCCTTCAATGGGTGTCAGATGGTGGTTGTTAATAATTAGACACCCTGGCTGAAGTTGGTGAATATGAGCATAAATCTCCGGTAATCGCCAGTCAAAATCCGGATTCTGGTCTTGATCCCATAGTCCGTCAAACCAAATTGCACCTATCTCACCATAGTTAGTGAGCAATTCTGTCAATTGATTCAACATGAATTGGTGATAAGTATCCCAACTGCCGTGTTCGGTACGCCCCACTCCACGGCCGGTTCTTCCTAACGGATAATAATCGGTGCGTGACCAATCGAGCAACGAATAATAAAAATGCAATTTGATGCCCTGTTTATGACATTCATCGGCAAGCTCCTTGATAACATCTCGTTTAAAAGGCGTGGCATCCACGATATTAAAGGGAGACTGTTTGGTTGCAAACATCGAAAAACCATCGTGATGACGGGAAGTGATGCAGATATACCTGGCTCCTGCAGCTTTTACATCCGACACCCAGTTGGCGGCATCGAATTTTGAAGGATAAAAACCTTCGGCAAGTTTGGCGTATTCTTTATAATGAATGTTTCTGTTATTCATGATCCACTCGCCGTTGGCCATCATACTATAAATTCCCCAGTGGATAAATACGCCGAATTTCATGTTTTGAAATTCTTCCCGATTTTGCAGATTCTCTTTTGTCGGAACATATCCCGGTTGTGCCGATACACTCGTGACAACGAATGACAAAACCAGGACATAACGAATAAAATGTTTCATCGAAATATTATTTAAAAAAATTATACCATCAATGCGTTTCCATATAGTTTACCAAATCGACTATACTTTTCTGATCTTCAAAATCTACTTTATGATTTTTCATGTATTCCTCATACAGTTTTTTCTTTTTCTTGTAAAATGATTTTAATTGTCCAAGCGAGAGAAAACTTTTTAATTTCCCCTCCTTTTCAATCCAATACACCGTATAAGGTTTCACCTTAAAATCATCGGGGAGTTTAAGATTATAAACTCTTCCATCAGAAATTAGCGAAGAATAACTGTCGATAGCCGATGTTTCCGAAGTTCCGCCATAAGCTGCGGGTTTTCCGGGAGGAATGACTCTGCATTTATGTTGTGAAAAAAATTTGTAAGAGGAATCATGGAGTACTTCTAAAAATTTACCGTCTTTATAAATAAACTTTTTATCACCAATAAAAACAGTATCTATCTGAGGAATAACAGCTTTCCCTATGGCTAATATATTGCCGTTGTCATCAAAAACCACTTCCTCAGTAAGCGCATTATAATTTAATAGCGTTTTCACTTCAGTTCCGTTCTTCATGAATACTTTACCCTCTTGAAATTCCGAAAACAGATAATGGGACAAAGTTATGGTATTGGTTTGGCCATGCACTGCACAAATTACCATAAACAGTAAAAAAATTATCGGGAAGCGTTTCATGGGAAAAATATTAAAATTCTCTGCTGACAGTGTAAAGATATACGATATTCTTTTGACAGCAAAATAATTTCTGTTCATTTCGATACTTTATTTCTTAAAATTCTCCCATTTGAATTAAATTTTTCTTACTTTTGCACAACTTCGAAAAAAGACAAAATCTCGTTTTATTAATAATCCGGCTGATTTTAACAGAATTTTTATTGGAAGTCACCCTTGAGAATAAAATAAAAATCCTGATGGAATCAATATAATATTATTACAAACATGGAAAAAAGAAAAGATGTAAGGCAATTAATTATTGAAGCAGCGGAACAATTTGGCACTGCAACGGCATTTATTGAAGGAGATAAAACATACGATTTTTTGACATTGAAAGAAGATGTTTTTAGATTATCCAACAGTCTTATTGACATGGGCTTTAAGAAAGGAGACAAGATTGCCATTTATTTACCCAATTGTATCGAATATGTTTATTCTTATTTGGCTATTTATTCATTGGGATGCATGGTTGTTCCCATCGATTTTTTCTTAACAGGAACAGAATTAATTACTATTGGCAAACACTGTGAATTAAAAGGCATTATTACTACCACAAAAAATATAAAATTCAACCTCTTAAAACTCAAAGAAAATATCCCGACTTTGCGAGAAATCATTACGATTGAAGACAATCCCAAATATATTTCGTTTTGGAAGCTAACTCAGAATTCGAGAAATTATTTAGAAGATCAAGGTATCACTACCAATATGCCTTCGAGCATATTTTACACTTCCGGTAGTACAGGCATGCCAAAAGGGGTTGTATGGAACTATGAACATATTCATTTGGGAGCAGAACAATTGAAGTGTTTTTGCTCTTACGAAGGGCTGAAAAATATCTTGAAAATCGATGAAACGGAACGAACTATTTCGGCTATTCCGTTTTCTCACTCCGGCGGCATATTATTTGTAATGGTTGCCATTAAGTATGGAATGAGCACTGTTATCATGCCAAAGTTTTCTCCTCTTAATCTTGTTAGATTAATTGACAAATGGGGTGTTACAGGCATTTGGATGGTTCCCCCTATGTTTTATGCCGTCTTATACCTAAAAGATGTGAGCAATTACAGGTTAGAATCGCTTCGATGGGCTGATGTTTTTGGAGCCCCTTCTTCACCGGATTTATTGATGCGTTTTGCAAAGTTGTTTCCTAATGCAGTAGTTATAAATGGATGGGGAATGACGGAAATAGTGCCTCCTATTTCGGCAAGTTCACCCGGAAATATTCAGTCAGTAGGAAAACCCGTACCGAACAACGTGGAATTGAAAATTTTTGATGCACATGATAATGAAGTCGCCACAGGAGGGGTGGGCGAAATAGTTGCAAAAGGTAAATCTGTATTTTGCGGTTACTATAAGGAACCCGATTTGAACAAAGAAGTATTTAAAAACGGATGGTTTTATACAGGGGATCTTGGTCACTTCGACAAACAAGGTAATCTTTACATTATCGGAAAATCAAAAGACACCATTAAGGTTGGAGGTGAACTGGTATGGGCAGCCGAAATAGAAGAGGTTTTATTGAAACACCCCTGTATTAAAGAAGCTGCAGCCATAGGAATTCCCGACAAACTGCGTGGCGAAGTGGTTAAATGCTTCATCGTTTTGAAAGAAGGTATTGTTTTGCCATCACGATACATCATGGAATACCTCAGAGAAAACTTAGCAAAGTTTAAACTGCCAAGACAAATAGAATATTTAGACGAACTTCCTAAAACAGGAACGGGAAAAATCAATAAAGCTGATCTAAAAGAACAAAATTAAAGTTTGAAATATTCCTATTTGGTAAACTCGAAAATTTTCGGGATGAGAAATCCCTAGAATGATTCATTTGTAGATACATTAAAAGTTTATTATGCTTCTCAACCTCATAGCGCGATTTTTTTTCATTTTAATAGGTTTAACACCTTTTCCCTTGCTTGGAATATGGGAATACAGTGCTTATTTTTTCACCCGCCATATATTCAGATACAGAAGAAAAGTAGTCCGAAAAAATCTTGAACTTGCTTTTCCAAATCAGTCCAATGCTTATTATAAAAAACTCGAAAAACAATTCTATCACTATTTTGTCAAAAACTTTCTAGAGATGGCCAAAACCGCTTACGTGAGTGGTTCTACTTTAGCTTCTCTTAATCAATTCATCAATGTGGACGAAATAGAAAAATATTTACAAGAAGGCAAAAGTGTCATTTTGGCTTTTGGTCATCACAACAATTGGGTTTGGCCGATGATTTTATCGGAAATGGTAAACGTACCGGTTTATATGGTTTACCGACAATTAGCCAATAAACATATCGATGGTTGGTTGAGAAATAATCGGTGTGCACCAAATGTTATTTATGTCGAAAAAAAATCAACTGCAAGGTATTTCTTAAAAGCTGCCAAAAAGCAGCAGCCGTCTATATTTATGATGGTTGCCGACCAATCTCCTTCATCCGACAAAGGTATCTATTGGACAGATTTCATGAATATAAAAACTCCTTTTTATCGCGGGATTGAATTTTTCGGCACTAAATTTAATATGCCGGTCTTTTTCACAGAAACAATAAACACGGAAAAATATAATTATCAGCACACTTTTCATCTTATCTATGATGGTTCGGAAGAGGTTAAAGAAGGGGTTATCACTCAACGTTTTGCTTCTGCTCTTGAAGATGCTGTCAAAAAACAACCGGGAAATTACCTCTGGTCGCACAAGCGATGGAAAAAAGTAATCGAATACGAATAAATAGGTCAGGATTTTTGTATCTTGAAGTAATTTTACAAACAAATAGAAGATATACATCTATTTGAAAATTTTTCATTGAAAGGGAAACAACCAAGCTCTTTAAAAAATACAAAGAAATAAATTTCAAATGAAGGGAGTTTTTACCATATTAAAACGATTTTTGCCTCCATACAAAAAATATGCGGTTCTTATATTTATTTTTAATGCCTTCACCGCTATTTTTAGTATTTTTTCATTTATCACCATCATTCCTATTTTGCAAATTCTTTTTAAAATCAGCAACAAAAGCTACTATTTTATTCCTTGGAGCACCCCGGGAATATCCTTCACCAAACTAATCCAAAACAATGGTTATTGGTATATTACCCATTTGGTAGAAAGCTGCGGAGCAAGTACTACGTTGTTGTGGTTGGCAATCTGGCTCATGTTTATAACACTTTTCAAAACCGGTACTGCCTATTTTGGATCTTATTTTATCGTCCCTATCCGAACAGGAATTGTAAGGGATATTCGTAATAATTTAAACGATAAAATATTGTCTTTGCCTATCGGTTTTTTTTCGGAAGAGAGAAAAGGTGATATTTTGGCACGCATGTCGGGCGACGTCGATGAAGTGGAAAGATCCGTGTTAAGTTCTCTTGTGCTCATCTTCAAAAATCCCATTTTAATTATTGCATATCTTACAACAATGTTGATAATAAGTTGGGAACTTACCCTCTTTGTATTTATCCTGCTTCCTGTAACGAGTTATGTTATGGGAGCAGTAGGAAGAGAATTAAAACAAAAATCCCTCGATGCTCAAAATAAATGGGGAGAATTGATGTCACAAGTAGAAGAAACATTAAGTGGCTTAAAAATAATAAAAGCCTTCAATGCAGAAGGCAAAATTTCACAACGATTTCGCGCGGGAAACGAAAAACTTCGCAAAATAACAAGTCGTATTCTTCGAAGACAAGAATTAGCTTCTCCATTGGGCGAATTTCTTGGAACTTTGACTATTGCAATTGTTTTATGTTTTGGAGGTACATTAATCTTAAAAGAAAGAGGAATCATTGATGCACCGACTTTTATGTTTTATGTTACGATATTCTTTAATATCATAAATCCGGCAAAAGAGTTTTCAAAATCGGCTTATACAATTCAACGGGGCTTGGCTTCAATGGAAAGAATCGATGAAATTTTAACTGCCGAAAATACCATTATAGAAAAAGAAAATCCCAAAAAACTAACATTTGAAAAACAAATTGAATACAATAATGTATGGTTTAAATACAATGGCGATTGGGTAATAAAAGGGATCAGCCTAACAATAGAAAAAGGGAAAACAATAGCTTTGGTAGGTGAATCCGGCTCCGGGAAATCTACATTGGTCGATCTTTTACTTCGTTTTTATGATGTTCAAAAAGGAGAAATATTAATCGACGATACAAATATTAAAGATGCGTCTCTTCGCGATCTACGCTCATTGATAGGGATTGTAACTCAGGAAGCTATATTGTTTAACGACACTTTTTTCAACAATATTGCATTTGGAGTAGAACATGCTACTCGAGAAGAGGTTGAGAAAGCAGCAAAAATTGCAAATGCTCACGATTTTATTATGGCTACACCAAATGGATATGATACCGTAATAGGAGAAAGAGGTGAAAAATTATCCGGTGGTCAACGACAACGCATTTGCATTGCACGTGCTGTTTTAAAAAATCCTCAAATTTTTATTTTCGATGAAGCTACGTCGGCATTAGATTCTGTTTCGGAAAGACTTGTTCAAAACGCTCTTGAAAATATAATGAAAGACAGAACAACAATCATGATTGCCCACCGATTATCGACCATTAAAAATGCCGACGAAATTTATGTTATGCATCAAGGTGAAATTGTAGAAAAAGGGAAACACGATGAATTGTATATTTTAAATGGTTACTATTGGAAATTATGTAACATGCAAATCGATCTCTCAAAATAAAAGGAAACATACCAAAAAGGGATGGAATCGGATAAATCCGCATCCCATCCCTTTTTATTGAATCAATTTTACCCTAACACTGAGCGATTTTACCGCAATATGGATTCGGGATCGAGATTATCTTGCTCAATATCGAGAAAATATTTATATGTCCCTACTTTCAATTCAGCGCAAGCAGCTTCGTCACAAACAATAATGCCATTAGGATGCAGTTGCATAGCGCTAATTGTCCACATCTGCGTAACAGCCCCTTCAACGGCGTGACGCAAAGCACGCGCTTTGTGATACCCATTAACAAGAACCAATACTTCTTTCGCATCCATTATGGTTCCCACTCCTACAGTCAATGCAAGTTTAGGAACTTTATTCACATCGTTATCAAAAAAACGCGAGTTAGCAATAATGGTTTCAGTTGTCAGCCTTATAACGCGGGTACGCGAACTGAGCGAAGATCCCGGTTCATTAAAAGCAATATGACCGTCAGTACCTATCCCTCCCAAAAATAAGTCGATACCTCCGACACTTTTAATCGCCTCCTCATATGCTTGACACTCTGCTTCCAAATCGTCAGCATTGCCGTTTAGAATATGAACGTTTTCCGGTTTTATATTGATATGATTAAAAAAGTTATTCCACATAAAAGAATGATAACTTTCCGGATGATCTTTCGGCAAACCCACATATTCATCCATATTGAAGGTAATAACGTTTTCAAACGAAATTACACCTCTTTGGTACAATTTGATCAACGCGTTATACGTTCCCAAAGGTGATGATCCGGTAGGCAAACCCAATTTAAACGGTTTTTCGGGAGTTGGATTTGCTTTGATGATTTTAGATGCAATGTAATTAGCCGCCCATTGAGCTAATCGCTCGGAATCGGGTTGAATAATTAGTCTCATGATTTTACTCTTTTAGGTAAATTAAAAAAAATAATTGCTTTTGTATTGAATAATAATCTATATCTACTTTAATTTTTCGGCCATAATTCGGCCTAACTTCCTCGCACTTGCTGCTACATCTGCGTTTAAAGAATGTTTCATAGAAACAGGATCACAAACCACCTCGAACCCCATCTCCTCGGCAAATGCATTCAGATACCTCATAGAAGCATCGGCCCAACTAAATCCACCAAAATAAGCAAAGAGCCTATTTTTAATGTTTCGATTTCGCAACGAAGAAATGAAACTTTCTACTCCGGGATAAAGCTGATTATTGTATGTTGGTGATCCAACAATCAACCCCCTATACTTAAACACATCACGAAGAATATCCGATTGGTGGCTTTTAGCAACATCGTGCAGGACAATGTTTTTTATACCGTTGTCGGCTGCTGAAGCTGCAATAATTTCGGCAAGTTGTTCCGTATTGCCATACATGCTTCCGTAAGCAATTACAAGTCCTCTGTCGGCTTCATATTTGCTCAGTTTATCATACAATGAAATTACTTTATCGATGTTTTCTTTTTCTGTCCACACAGGACCGTGTGTAGAACAAAAAACTTCGATATCAATTCCCGCCAGTTTAGCCAAGGCTACCTGCACCGGCGAACCGTATTTACCCACAATATTGGAATAATACCGAATCATTTCATCGAAATACCAATCTGCATTGAGTTGTGAATCAATAACACCGCCATCTAGTGAACCAAATGTTCCAAAAGCATCACCCGAAAAAAGCGTTTTTAACTTCGGCACATAGGTCATCATCGTTTCAGGCCAATGGATCATAGGCGTAAGATAAAACCTCAAGGTATTTTTTCCCAGCTTAACCTCATCTTTATCTTTTATCGTAAGAACGTTATCTGTAATTCCGTAATATCCCTTTACCATATCCATTGTGCGATTGTTGCCAATAATGGTGATATCGGGATACCGATTGACCAACCATTCGATGGATCCGGAGTGATCGGGTTCCATATGATTTACTACCAGATAATCGATGGGTTTGTCCCCCAACACCGATCTGATCTTACGAAAAAATACTTCTGAATAACAAATATCTACTGTATCAATGAGAGCGACTTTCTCGTCATCAATAAGATAAGAATTATAGGAAATGCCCTTAGGGAGAGGCCATAAATTTTCGAAAAGATGTTTGGTGCGATCATTCACACCTACATAATATATGTGATCCCTGATTTCAACGATTTTATACAACATAATGTTTCTCACTTTTTTATTTAAAAAATCTTCAGAAAAGACAAGAGACTGATAGAGCTAAATACTATTTTCTCTTTTTAGTGTGTTTCGTTTTACTTTTGTCTTTCCCTTGATTTATTACCGACGCTTTGGGTATATTTGCCGGTTCGGGCTTATTCTTAAGAGCAGACACAATCAGCCATATTCCCCAGATAATAAAAGGAATACTAAGCCATTGACCAAGATTTAAACCGGTATGATCACGTAACCTGCTTTCAAAATCAACCTGAACATTTTTAATGTATTCAATAAAAAACCTGGCTACAAAAATTATCGTAAGTCCAACACCGGTAATTAATCCTTTTCTGTTTTTAGCATTGGTTTTCCAATACATATACATGCATACCCCAAATACAATAAGATAAATCAATGCTTCATAAATTTGGGTTGGATGCGAAGGTTCGGAGTAAACCGGTTCGGCACCTTGCATCCATTCATAAATATTAGTAATGAAACGAAAACCCCACGGAAGATCGGTAGGACCCCCATAAATTTCGTGGTTCATGAGATTACCCAGCCGAATCATGGCTGCCGTGAAACCTGTCGGGACCATTAATCGATCAAACGTCCACAACATGCTCGTTTTAGTTACTTTTTTTGAGTATAACCACACGGCAATAATAATTCCAAGAACCCCTCCGTGACTGGCTAATCCGCCCTTCCAGATTTTTAGAATTTCAACGGGATGCGACAAATAATACTTAGGTTCATAAAATAAACAATGCCCTAATCTTGCACCCACAATTATGCCTATAATTGTATAAATGAACAATGAATCGAACCATTGCTCGGGAAGATCTTCATGCTTGAAAATTTTCTGTACGATATATACCGCAACAATCAGTCCGATGACCCATAACAAGCCATACCAACGAATCTCACGACCAAAAATTGTAAAAAGAGTGGGACCTACATTCCATGTTACATATAAGAGTGTGTTCATTGGGGTTTAATTTGTGGCAAAGATAGTCAAATTTATTAGATATTTACATTGTATGAAAATCGCTTCTACAATTTTAAACGTTTCTTAAATTACCACCGCATTATCCCCGCAATCCCCTCTAATTCTTTATAGAGTATCTCTTCAGCAGCTCCATCAACAAATTCTATTCGAGTAGCATAATCAGCGGCTATATAAAACACTTCTTTTTT
>JAAZMQ010000292.1 GCA_012798745.1 Bacteroidales bacterium | reverse complement strand
GAGGCGGATGGCAAGATCAGTACGGCGGTGTGTTGCATGGAGTAAAATTACTACGCACATATGAAGGATTCGAGCAGGAACCTGTTGCGAGTTGGCTCCCCGACGATTTGTTTACACTGCCTCAATATCGCGATTGTCATTTGCTTTACTATACGGGGATAACCCGTACGGCCAAGCATATTCTCCAGGATATTGTTGCCGGCATGCTGCTCAATAAATCGGAAACTCTTGCCCTTTTGGCCGATATGAAGCTCCATGCATTGGATACTGCCGAAACCATTCAGCTTGGAAAATTCGACGATTTAGGTTGGTGTGTCGCCAAGACATGGAAACAAAAGCAACGCCTCGACAAGGGCACAAATCCTCCTGCCATTGAAAAGATAATTGCATTGGTAAAAGATTATACATTGGGACTGGAACTTCCGGGAGCCGGCGGCGGCGGATACCTATACCTGATTGCCAAAGATCCCGAAGCGGCTGTCAACATAAAACGTATACTTCGTGAAAATCCGCCCAACAACAAAGCCCGATTTGTGGGGATGAGTGTCTCACAGACAGGATTGCAAATTACCCGAAGTTAAAAAAATAATCATACAATGAAACGTTATTGTCAAACATTATCGCTGAAGAACGATCCTCAACTCATTGAGGCTTATGTACGTGAACATGCCCATGTGTGGCCTGAAGTACAGGCCGGAATAAAGGAAGTGGGAATTTTGGATATGCAGATATATATCCACGAGAATCAACTTTTTATGATTGTCGATACCGTAGACGATTTCGATTGGGAGCGCGACATGAACCGATTGGCAACGCTACCGCGGCAAGCTGAATGGGAGGCTTACATGGATCGGTTTCAGGATGCAGGAGAAGGAAAGAAATCAAACGAGAAATGGCAATTAATGACCCGCATCTTCAAATTGGGATAAACTTTAGTCGTAAAAATTTTCCTCAAAAGCGCTTGCTGCTTTTCTTTTCAGGATAAGTCGATTCCAAAAAGCCGACAAAAAGCCGGTTCCGTAGCCAACGAGTTGAATCCACGAAGCAACAACGCTGTAAAGTCCTACTTTTGCCGAACGGTTTTTGATGGTCGAATCCATAAAAATCAATAGGCAGTACGCAAGAGGAATTGCCAGAAAAATGGGATAAAAAACGGAAAGCACCAATAACACGATCATGCCTATTACAAAAACCGCAGGCAGCAGATGTACCGGTTTCAACGATTGAGGATGAAGCAGATATAAATTGATACGGGCAATTCCCGAGTTATACACCTGTTTGAAAAATTTCCTGAAATTCGTTCTGCGTTTGTGATACACATAAGCCTCAGGAATCAGGGTGGTAGTGAATCCGTTTTTGATTAGACGAACACTGAAGTCGATATCTTCGCCAAAACGCATGTCGCGAAATCCTCCAACAGCGTTGAATGCCTCTTTTGAAACCCCAAGGTTGAAACTGCGGGGATGAAATTTTTCCATCGATTTTTTTCCGCCACGAATACCCCCTGTAGTAAAAAATGAGGTCATTGCATAATTTATGGACTTTTGTACTGTCGTGAAAGTGGGAAGTGCTCTATCCGGACCACCGTACGCGTCATAATATTGCTTCGTGAGAAAATCGTTTACGATTTGAATATAATCATCAGGAATTATACAGTCTGAATCGAAAAAAATCAAATAATCGTACCGCGCTTTACGAGCACCGGCGTTTCGCGACAATCCCGGTCCCGAGTTCGGCTTTTCAATATAAGTAATCGGTAAACGGTCTTCGTATTTTTCAACTATCGTGTCGCTTTTTTGTTCGGAACCATCTTCCACAATAATCACTTCAAATTGCCGGTCGGTTTGTCGCGTAAGGCTATCCAGTAGTTCATCCAATTCAGCCGGACGATTGAAAACGGGAATAATGACAGAAAATTGCATACCACCATCGATCTTTTCAATTCAATGCAAAACTAATGAAATAAATTTTATGTATAACAACGATGTTACTTTTTAGGTAATTAAACTTAAAAAACCAGCTAAATAAATGTAAAAAATATTTGAATATTTGAAAAATCAATTTATCTTTGCCTAACTAAATACACAAATAGGAAAAGAAATTTTTTAAAAGAATATAAACGATTGATTTTTATTAATTTAAACACGTTTGTTCACGAGTAGACATATGCGCAGGTTTCGAATTATAATTCTCATTTGTCTAATTATATCATCTTTAAACTCGTGCAAAGATGAAAATAATGTTATTATAAAAGGGGAACTTTCAAATCTTGACTCTCCTGATGTTATAGTGACGCATTTTTCGACCGATATTTTGACCGTCGATACGTTAAGGATAAGCAAGAAAGGGCAGTTTAGTTACCGTACTTTTATCGATACATTGACAACCTTTACGTTTTATTTTAATGATTATAACTCATCGGTTGTCGTTTTTGCTGACAAAGGTGAGAAAATAACGCTTAAGGGGGATGCAACTTTGCCTGATCTTATTCAGGTGAACGGCAATGCTATTAATGACGATCTGACATTGTTCAAGAAAGAAAACGAAACTTTATTGAAACAGCGAGCCGAATTGCTGAATAGTATGAAAATTGATCAATTAGAAAATACCAATCATGGGCTTCTCTCTGAGAATGAAAAAATCGTGCGTTTGAACTCTCTCAATCATGAGCTTACTCAAAAAGCCGAAGATTTTATCCGAAAAAATCCGACTAAAATCGCCAGTGTCATTCTTATTAATAACTTATTCAGAGATACTGAAAATCCGACAACATTGGAACGTGTATTAGGATATTTAGAAGGAGAGGCGTTGATTTTCCCTTTAACCGAAGATTTAAAGACCCATTGTAATAAACTGAAATTATCGGCAGAAGGATCACATCTCCCTTATTTTCAATTGGTAGATACAAAAAATGATACCATTCGTTCTATTGATTTTTTCGGGAAATATTTGGTTTTATCTTTTCTTTCTGCTACAGGTGTGGAATCGCGAGATGAGATTCGTGTCTTGAAAAATGAATATGAAGAGCTTAATAAAGATTCCGTTCAGTTTATATCGATTTATATTGATTCCGATAAATATCCTATTACATCCATTTCCAACGATTCTATTCCCTGGATTACTGTGACAGAGAAGAAAAGCTGGGCGTCCGATATTGTAGAGACTTACAATATACGCTATGTTCCTTACAACATTCTTGTTACTCCTGAGGGAAGGATTAAAAGAAGAAACATACCTGCGCAGGAGGTGCGGCAAGCGATAGAAGGAGCTACCAAGTGGAGTTGAATAAGAAATATAAAGAATCCGTTTCATGTTAGTTAAAGTTTTTGGTGCCGCTGTCCAAGGTATTCACGCTACACCCATTACCATTGAAGTAAACGTTGGCAGAGGCATTAAATTTATGCTGGTGGGACTGCCTGATGCCTCCGTAAAAGAAAGCCACGAACGCATTGTATCGGCTTTGGAGGTAAACGGATATAAGTTCCCGCGAAAGCAAGTTGTAGTAAACATGTCGCCGGCCGATATTCGAAAAGAAGGGTCAGCTTACGACCTTCCCTTAGCTATTGGAGTATTGGGAGCTTCGGGTGTCGTTAAATCAGACAAATTTAACGATTACCTTATCATGGGAGAGTTGTCTCTCGACGGCACCATCTTGCCTATAAAAGGCGTTTTGCCCATCGCCGTCATGGCAAAGGAAAACGGATTTAAAGGATTTATCCTTCCCTCGGAAAATGCAAAAGAAGCTGCTGTAGTGGACAATTTTGAAGTTTATGGTGTGAAAAATATACGCGAAGTTGTTGAGTTTTTTAATGACGAAGGTAAGCTTCAACGCACACAGGTGGATATTTATCAGGAATTCATGAATAATCAATCGGATTTTGAATTTGATTTTTCCGATGTGAAAGGACAAGAAAATGTAAAACGGGCCTTAGAAGTTGCGGCAGCAGGTGGACACAATATTATTATGGTAGGGCCTCCGGGTTCCGGGAAATCGATGATGGCAAAG
>JAAZMQ010000291.1 GCA_012798745.1 Bacteroidales bacterium | reverse complement strand
TGTAGTATTTTGACGAAACATCTCGCAGAGGCAGAAGAAAACTTTCGTCGTACGTAGTTTCGGCATAGATGTTTATGTTGAGCATATTAAAAGGGATCATTTCGATATCCTTTTTTTTGGTAAGGCTCCCCGTCACGTATTGAATGTAGTGGGTGTAGTTGTAAGGATAAGAGTAGTGAAGCCGACTCACGGTTTCGATGATTGCTTCGTCGGATTGGGGATCATGAAGAACGAAATGAGGAACGAAACGGGTGAATTTATACAAAAAGTTTTTTTTAATGGTTTCCACATACGTACGCATATATACTTCGGCTTCGTAAGTTTGTACCCATTCATTGTACTTTTCGGCGGCACTTCTAACCCTTTTCATGATGGTATCCACGGGAATCAGGTTTTGGGCAAAGGTACACAACGAAGCAAAAATCAACAATACCAATATGATAATGCGTTTAGTCAGCATACTGAAAACAAATTTATGCATTATTCGGGATAATTACGTTCAAAACTAAAATAAAATTACGTGTAAAGTAGGGCTATATTTGTTAAATATACCAAAATTTGAAGTTTTTATAGTAAACAAAAAATTTATATCCTCGTTTTTGTTATGAATTCATAAAACATTTTGTATTTTTGTGTTATACAACATTGTTCTAAAACAGATATGTCGGCAAAGAAGGGAAAAGCGATCGATTTGTCATCTTCATTATCCGATATCTGGAAAGTATTATCAGATGATGAACGAGAAGTGCTTCGGAAGAACGCACGAATAGCGAATTTCAAAAAAAATGAATTGATTTATTGTGAAAATGAAATTCCTAAGGATTTGATGTGTCTGTTCAAAGGGAAAGTCAAAATTTTCAGAACCGGTGTCGGCGGACGTAATCAGATTATTCGTATGATTCGTCCCGTTCAATATTTTGGATACCGGGCATATTTTGCGTGTGAGCCCTATGTGACTGCTGCTGCTGCGTTTGAACCTTCAACAGTATGTATGGTTCCGATGGGAATCATTGAAGAATTGTTATTGGAAAACAGCCATCTAGCCATGCTTTTTATTCAAATGCTTTCCATTGATCTTGGAATTGCCGACCAACGGATTGTTAATCTCACTCAAAAACACATTCGGGGTCGCCTTGCCGAATCGCTTCTTTTTTTGAAAGAAAGTTATGGACTAGAAGAGGATGGTGCTACCATTAATATTTATTTGGCACGCGAAGATTTGGCAAACTTATCGAATATGACTACTTCGAATGCTATCCGTACGCTTTCTAATTTTGCGGATGAACGTATTATTGCCGTTGATGGAAGAAAAATCAAGATTATCGATGAAGAAAGACTTCGTAAAATCAGTCGATTGGGATAAAGAAAAAAGTTTTGTTGTGGCGTGTGATTGAATGAAGAAAAAGATTTAAAATCCTAAAATAGAATAAAAATTGTTTGATAGATGAGTTTATCTATAAAAGTTTACGTAAATTTGCGTGCCTAAAAATGGTTTTGATGAAAAGAAAGTTTCGCACTATTTCGATCGTATTGTTCATCTTCATTGTCGGTTCATGCGGCGAGTATAACAAAATATTAAAAAGTACCGATTTGGAATTGAAATATACGTATGCTAAAAAATATTTCGAAGCAGGTAAATACGATCGAGCAATAACTTTGCTTGAAGAATTGGTTCCTTTTTTTAAGGGGACAGCACGGGCTGAGGAGTCGCTTTATCTTTTGGCACAAAGTTATTATAATTCAAAGGATTATGTAATGGCAACTGAATCATTTTCTACCTATTACAATACTTTTCCAAAAGGAGAGTATGCTGAGCCGGCCCTTTTTTATGCTGCTTATGGCATGTATCTTGACTCGCCCGATCCACGACTCGATCAGACGAAAACCTATAAGGCAATATCCGAATTTCAACGTTATCTCGAAAAGTATCCTCAGAGTGAAAGAGCCCAACAAGCAAAAGATTATTTGTTTGAGTTGCAAGAAAAACTGGCATACAAAGAGTTGTTGGCTGCACAATTGTACCTGAAATTAGGAAGTTATATGGGGAACAACTACGAGGCAGCGGTAATTACCGCACGTGAGGGATTAAAAAATTATCCTTTTTCCGAATATGCAGAGGATTTTCAGATGACTATTCTTCGAGCATATTTTGAATATGCCGAAAGAAGTACACGTGCGGCTCAGCCCGAACGTTATCGTAAGGTGGTGGATGAATATTTTAATTATAAAAATTCTTATCCGAATGGGAAATATATGAAAGAAGCTGAAATGTATTATCGTGAAGCGCAGAAGAAGATTGAGGCTATGCCGGAATGAAAATCAATTGAAATTGAAATTGAATTTGTATCGGAATAAATAAGATTAATAACAATAAAACCAATAAATAGAGAATAATGGATTACAAAAAAATAACTGCAAGTACTACTACTGAGACCCGAGATATATGGGAATTATCAAAACCAACAGGGAATATTTATGAAATGGTTGTGATTATTAGTAAACGAGCAAACCAGATTGCAGCAGAAATGAAACGCGATTTGGATAATAAATTAGAGGAATTTGCTTCTTATACTGATAATTTGGAAGAAGTGTTCGAGAATCACGAACAAATAGAGATTTCGCGTTTTTACGAAAAATTACCCAAACCTACTCTCATCGCTATCGACGAATGGGAAAAAGGAGAAATTTATTGGCGTAATCCTGCCAAAGAAAAAGATTTATTCTGATTATGCTGCAACGTATTCAGACCATCTATTTGCTTCTTGCTGCGGGCTGCATGGTACTGGCTTCAGTGTTGCCGCTTGCCACGTTCGCTTTTAACGGGCA
>JAAZMQ010000290.1 GCA_012798745.1 Bacteroidales bacterium | reverse complement strand
GTATTCGCCGTCTGCCGACCAAATATGCAAATCGTGCACGCTGTCCACATCGTCCAGCGACAATATTTCTTTCTTGATTTCATCGATTTTTATGTCGGCAGGTGCTCCCTGTAAAATAATATGCAAACTCTCCTTGATATTATTATATACGTGAAACAACACATAAAGAGTTATAGCGATCGACAAAATAGGATCGAGAACCGGAACATCCACAAAATACATCACTAAAGCCCCAATAAGGATGGCAGCCCAACCGAGTACATCTTCCAGCAAGTGAAGCGAAATTACCCGTTCGTTGAGAGAATGTCCACGCTTAAGCCTGAGCACCGCTGCACCGTTAATTGCAACACCCAGCACTGCCAAAATCAACATCCCTCCCGAATCGGGTTGTTCCGGATGAAACAAGCGCGGAACAGCATTAAAAAGAATCACGACACTTCCTACGACCAGAATAAGCGAATTGATGATTGCTCCGAGAAGCGAAAACCGCTTATACCCGTAGGTGTATTCCTCATCGCGACCTTTTTTCGACATTCGTTGAAAATACCACGACAGCCCCACCGAAAAGCTGTCGCCCAAATCATGCACGGCATCCGAAAGAATGGCCATACTGTTTGTTAAAAATCCACCGACAAATTCGATTATGGTAAAACACAAATTGAGAAAAAATGCCGTCCGGATGTTTTCTTCACTTTCATTATGGTGAGTGTGATGAATAGGGTAAGCCATAAAATAGTTTTTCTTAATTTTCTTTATCTATAATATGTTTATAACACGTATCAAAAAACAAAAGTTCGCTGCAATCGGCAAGTTATATTTTGTATGATTATCACCTATTTTGGCAATAAATTGCTACCTTTGCAGCACAAATTAACATTATATTATTTCAAATTTATGTTGCAAACTTCAAAGAAAAACAGAGTACTCACTTCATTGGCTGATCTGCTACGACAAAACCGGGCGCAAATCATTGAGGCTAATCTTCGAGACATGGCCGACTATCCCGAAATGGACGAAGCGATGAAAGACCGGTTAAAAGTGGACGAGAAAAAGATCGATGGAATGATTCGCTCGCTTACGCAAGTAGCAAGTTTGAACGATCCCGAAGGGAAAACTCTGTATACTTTTACTCGAGAAGACGGACTGCAAATTGAAAACCGGACCGTCCCTTTCGGGACCATCCTCATCATCTACGAATCGCGCCCCGACGTGACCATCGAAGCAGCAGCAACGGCTTTCAAGGCAGGAAACCGAATTCTGTTGAAAGGCGGGAAAGAGTCGTATCACACCAATTCTTTCTTGACGCAACTTTGGCAGCAGGCATTGGAGAAAACAGGCATCGATACTCATTATGTTCAGTATCTTCATTTAACCCGCGAAGAAACACAGCGGCTAATCAAAGAAAATACGCATCATGTGGATCTGATTATTCCTCGCGGCGGAGAAAATCTAATTCGTTTTATCCAAGAAAATACCACCATTCCCACCATCATTAGCGGACGTGGGAACAATTTTCTCTATATAGATAAAAACTGCGATTTTGAAATGGCCATACGGATTATCCTCAATGGAAAAAAACGAATTAGCGTGTGTAACGCATTGGACAAAGTATTGATCGACGAAAACTTGCCAAATATTCAAGAAAGAATCAATCAACTCGTATCGGCCTTAAAATCCAACGAAATTGAGGTTTTGGGCAATTCATCCGTTTGCGCCCTAGACGAAGAGATTGTTGAAGTCAACAACGAAAAGGTGCTTTATGAAGAGTTTCTTGCACCTAAAATATTTCTTTCCCTTGTACCCGATATCACAGAAGCCATCCGGTTGATCAATACCTATTCAGGCAAGCATTCGGCAACGATTGTCACGAACGAATTTTCGCAGGCAACCCATTTCATGCACGAGGTGGATTGTGCTGCTGTTTACCACAATGCTTCCACACGGTTTACCGACGGCGGGGAGTTTGGTTTGGGAGCTAAAATTGCCATCAGCACACAGAAACTGCATTTCCGTGGTCCTATCGGAGCCGAACAGCTGGTGACCAACAAGTGGTTCGTTTACGGAAACGGACATGTTCGCGAATAAATTGATTTTGCTGTATATGAAGAAAAAATTAATTGTAAAAATCGGAACATCTACCCTCACGGCAGGAACAAACCGCATATCGTTTGCTGTCATTGAAAACCTGGCCAGGCAAATCGTAGAGCTCAAGAACGAATACGATATCGTGATTGTTTCTTCGGGTGCCATTGCTACCGCCCGCCAATTTGTGGAAATCAACGGATACAACAAACATGTGGATTCCAAGCAGGCAATGGCGGCCATTGGACAAACACGGCTCATGGAGTTATACGATTCGGTCTTTAGCAGTTTTGGCTTGAATATCGCCCAAATTCTATTGACTTATCGCGATTTTGAAAATCCGACGGCAAAAGAAAACACCAAAAATACGATCCATAAACTCTGGAAAGCCGATTATATTCCCATCGTAAACGAAAACGATACGGTTTCTATTGAAGAGATTGTATTGGGCGACAACGACAAACTTTCAGCACTGGTTGCCGTAATACTGAATGCCGATCTGTTGATTCTTGTATCGGATATCGACGGGATTTTTAACTGCAATCCGCATCTTCATCCCGATGCCAAACTCATCACTCACGTTTCCGACTTGGAATCCATCCGAGACTGTGTCGAAGAAAAAGAATCTACGTTGGGAACAGGCGGTATGTCGTCCAAAATCCATGCTGCAGAAATCTGCATGGAGAATAACGTAGAAATGTGGATTGTGAATGGCCAACGTCCCAATTACCTTATCAATGCGTTAAATAACACGATTCCTTTCACTAAATTCAAAAAATAAAATGAACTACGGATTTATCGGCTTTGGTAATCTGGCGACAGCCATCTACCAAGGCTTTAAAAACGAAGAAAACCTTTGTTTTGCTTATTTTGACCAAATTCAAAAAAATGTTGAACTCCCCTTTCTTCAATTGGAAGAATTGACGGATTTTGCCGATGTTATTTTTTTAACCGTGAAGCCGCAAGATGTGGTGGGGGTTTTAGAACAACTTCGACCGCTTCGGCGAGAAGGAAAAATTATTGTCTCCCCAGTTGCCGGGAAAAGCATCGCATTTATCGAAAATTATCTCGGAAAAGATCAACCCATTGTGCGCATCATGCCCAACCTAGCCATTGCATACAAAAAATCGGTAACGGCATTCGCCACCCACCATCCGAATAATGAAAAGGTAAACGAAATCTACCGGGTGCTGACAAAACTGGGAAAGGTGGTTAAAATCGACGAGAACGATTTCGATTTATTTACGTCTGTATTTGGCAGCGGTCCCGCCTTTATTCTGGCTTTCTTCAACGTTTTCAGAAACAAAATACGCGAATTTAACCTTCCTGAGTCTGAAATTGACGAATTATTGTTGCAACTGACAGAAAGGACGTTGAGCTATTTTTCCGAAAATTGTTCCCGTTGCAGCATCGAAGAACTCATTCGCAACGTCACCAGCAAAGGCGGAACCACAGAGGCCGGGTTGAATTATTTTTACGAACATCAAATGGATCGGCTGATTGAGGGAATGCTGGAAGCTGCCAAAAACCGATCCATTGAGATGAGCAAAATGAGCTAATAAAGCGGGATAATCTTTACAGAAGAAGGATTGTTTAGGGGTCTTTGTGCAAATTGAAAATTATCATGTAAATTTGCACTTTTAAATGAAAAAGCAAAAGCTTGG
>JAAZMQ010000374.1 GCA_012798745.1 Bacteroidales bacterium | reverse complement strand
TAATTCGATCTTGACTAAACTAGGAAACTGTTGGTAGTAAAATGCATTTAACAGCTCGTCTTCGTGGGAAAATGCTAGGTCAGTTTGAAATTCGTTTATTTTAGGTGTGTAGTTTCTGTTCATTTACTGACTCCTCCTGAAAATTGGAATCCCCTTTTGCCCCCTCGGTGTCTTGTTGTTCACGCTTGGTGTTAGCTAGCACGTGGGCTAGCCAGTAATACCTTTCAAATTGAGGTGAGAATTAATGAACTGGGAAGCAGTAAGTGCAATAGGAACATGGGTTGGTGGAATTGCCACTTTCGCAGTTGTCGTGGTTGCCCTAATAACAGCTCGTGAATCCAAGGCGATTAAGCTTCGGGTTTCAGTTGGGATTGGGTATATGCCGAAAGGTGAAGACCTAATCCCTGCACATGTGGTTTACTCCGCATACAATAATGGTTACCGACCGGTTCGTTTAACCCATATAGGTGTCAAATTACCAAATCAAGCACAGGTGATTCTTTCTATGAATCACGAAGGTGATCGCCCTCCTTATGTTGAGGGACGTCTTCCTGCCTACCTTATGCAATCTGACGGAGTTAATATTGTAGTCCCTATTGAAGAGTTTGCGGAAGCGCTGGTTAACAACGGTTGTAAGACAGAATCCACGATTGAGACATTTTGGATAGACATTGGAAACAAGTACTATTACTCAGAACTAAAGTTCAATCCTCAAGAATTTCTGGAAGCAAAGAAATAGCTGACTGAATTGGAGGTGTTTCTAGTGATTGAAGATATAGGTCAATCTCTTATGCTGAGTTTGAAGGAAAGCAATTTTGGCGAAACGTTGGCGTCTGGTGCCGACATTGTGGTAGGTCAACTTATTGACGGTCCACTAAAGGATATTCCAGTCTTTGGAACATTGCTTAAGATAGCCAACACCGGGATAGACGTTAAAAACTTGCTCTTTGCCAAAAAGGTGGAATCGTTCTTGTACCAGCTAAATGATATCCCCAGAGATCAGCGGATTAAATTTGTGGAATTATTGAAGAAGAAAGGAATGTATGCAAAAGTAGGAGTGAATGTCGTCTTGCTCATAGAGCGCGTTGACGATATGGACAAGACTGCGATTATCGGCAGGTTATTCTCAAGGTGGATTGAAGGGAAAATTGATCAAGATACCTTTTTCCGCTTGAGCCACATAGTCGTTCGCGCTTACTTACCAGATCTTAAGAGCTTAGCAGAAAACCATGACAACCCAATCCTCAACCAATGGTTATCGGATTTTCAAACTGAGTCACTGTATAACCTTGGTCTCCTGAGTGCGAACCTCGTTAGTACCACGCGAGTATCACTGCAACATGGACTTTCAGAAGAGGGAATCCCCTCCCTTAAATATGGTGTCAATGCTCTCGCGAGGACGCTGATTGCAATGGGATTTGACTAGGGGGTCAGACGTGAAACAGTTAGACTCGCTTATGTTAAGATCTCCCTTTGACTTCCCCTGCAACTAAAGCAGGGAGGGTCCCTTATAGAACCAATACAAAGGTCACTAACAAGTGTGTGGCTGACCAAATTTGGACGTGGTCTAGGCTCTCCCTATAATGGTCGAAAACGTACTTGACAGTCACAACTATTAGTGCGGTATAGACCGGAAGTAAGACCACTATACTATGTTGCAGCCTATGTTGAAGGTCAAGTGCATTAATTAGAAATGCCATAACTATGGAGAAGAAGAAAAGTGCCCTTAACTCGCGGAATTTGAAATGATCCATTGGTCGTCTCCTTTGAGTAGAATTAGCCAATGTGCAGGACGTACCACGTCTGCCAGAATCGAAATACGTCCTGGTCCATAAGCCTTACACAGGTCTCCGTAAGACCTCCCTGCCTGCCACGTCCTTCCCCTCAGGCCTATGCTGTATTGGCTACTCCTTCTGGTGCTTTTCCCCTTATGAAAAATACTCTCGCCGTCTTGAACTCCCCATTATCTTGGTTTCTTAAGTGGTCGAGGCTACGCAAGTCCGCTAATGCAATCTCAAAAATTTGCTTTGGCTTAGTGACCTCTTGGGAAAGCACACCACAGAAAAATGCTGGGTAATCGTCCAGTATCGTCTTGCATTCCTTATTTTCGCCTTTAAGTGTAGAGGGCAAATTTTCTCGTTGTACTCCTGCAAGTGGCCAGTTGGAAAAGACAAATACTACTGCCGATTCTTCTCTAATTGTTCTAGCCCTGCCAATTGCCTGGGTGAGCGAACTCTCCACTACATATTTGTGTGCCTTGCGCAGTCCCTCGTGGGTATAGGTATATAGAGTGGTAAGAATACCATTATAAATGCCTTTGACCCAGGTCGGGGTCTGTTCGCACTTCACTCCTGGGTCGCACCAGCCTAAACTTGTTGCCAAGAGAATGAGGGAAGCATAATTTTCATTAGGTGTCCCTACTACTGCCACTGGCTTGCCCCCCAAAGAATCAATCCCTGACAGGGCATAGTAGTGAAGATCACTCTCCCTAAATTTGTAGTCTTTAAACGTGATTGTATTGATCGGCTCTAGATAGCCCTTAAGCTTCGTGCGCATATCGGAATTCTTTGAAAGATAGCTCCGGCTGAAAGAACCAGCGTTGGTGAACTGAATTACTGTTCCCTTGTGCTTAATCCGGCCAATGTCTTGAAACTCCACGTCGTGGTGGTACCTGAAGAGCGATCTGACGACCTCCTCTGTTATTGTGGCCGAGAGTAGCAAGACCTTTTTGCCCTTAGTCGGGACATTCCGTCTTTTGACATAGTGAATATCTACTGGTCTTTCCGTCTTATTGCTCCACTGGCGCCAGCGCATGAAATATGTGGATTGAACTAGGTCAAATAAATTTATCTGAATCTCTGGGTGAGCGTTGATTATCCTTCGTAGCTTGTTTAACTCTTGATTGGTCATGGGTGGTGTTGGGTACACAATGTCCTCAGTAGAGTCTAGAAAACGACCAAGCAACGAAGTGTCGAAACCTGAAGCTTGAAGTAAGCTCAAAGTTGCTGTGAAGTCATGGTAGGAAACAGAGTAGTTGGAAATGGCAGTCCTCGTTATATCCTCGTCAATGATCACAGTCTGCTGGGGATACTCGTCCCCACTAAGCAAATACCTCTCGTGAGTCATAATCACCGTCTTATCGCCGCTTGTTTTAGCCTCAGTTATGGAATCTAAGTAGTGTTTAATTGTGCCGTTTATCTTCGAGGCTTGTTTCCAGATACTAGAGACCTTATCCAATAGTCCCCTTTTTCTGGCCGACTCTAACTCCTCTTGCTTGTCCCTGGAGAGCTCGTGAACAGGCTCCTCCGGTATAATGAGCAAGTTGGGATTATTGGTCTTATCTTTGTACTCATGAATTAGAGAATGGGTTGGAACGGCAATAATCAAACCTCCAGGCACTACTAAATCTCTAATCAAGTGTGTCTTGCCAATTCCTGTATCGGCTTTAATGCAAGTCACTGAGCCTGTCTTGGGCGACGTGGGTGACTTGTGCTTTAGCCAGTGAACAATGGCATTACTTAAATTGTTGTGCCCCACTAACCAGGGTATGGTGTCCTGCTCTTCAATAACCTTATGTACATGCTTAGAATAATCGAGTTGCCAGAGAGTAGGACGCTCTGGATTGCACTCGTTGTAGAAGGGGCAATACCTCGCACACGTTGTAGGTCTAAGTCTGTGCTTGTTGATCCAGGTGTGAGCGAAGGTCATTTCATTAACCTTGTTATGGATTTGGTACTCTGGTACTAGGTTCAAGGCTTCAAAGAAACGACTCTTGCCTCCCTTGAGTTGCGCCATGTTGGTCAGTAGTCCAAAAAGTTCATTGTGGTAGAGCCACGTCTTGCCATTAAGGAAGCGGTACAGTAGAGCGCAGTGGCTCTCTGCTTTATCGAAGTCAAACTCTCGTAGGTATGGATCAGAGGAAGTACTTACTTGGTCCTTTTCAACTAGACCTTTTTGCTCAACAGAAGTCTTTAAGGGGGATCTCTTCACTGGGGTTTCTTGAAAAGTCAGCTCAATTGTGGGCCGGTAGAATCTTAGAATAGTAAGTG
>JAAZMQ010000289.1 GCA_012798745.1 Bacteroidales bacterium | reverse complement strand
CTACAACCACTATTTCGCTTTGGATATTGCTAATTTTTTGTGAAGATTCGTCGTCCTGAAGGTAGAAATATGCCGAAAATTCAACGTTGGAATTTGCTTTGCCTCCTGTTTTTGCCAAGGCAATATCGGGAGGAAGCGTTTTTATTACCCGCAAAACTTCAGCATCTAAAGAAGGATCTGCACCTTGGATAATTTTTACATTTGAAATTTCGCCTTTTTCGTTCACACTATATTTGGCTTTCACCAATCCCATTATCCCGTTTTCTTGCGCAATCACAGGATATCGGATATTTTCACTTATAAATTTGAAATACTTCGCATCGGTATCGCTTATTTTTCCTTCTGCATTGTCTGTAGAATTTTGGACGGGTTTACCCGATGGTTGCAATCTGAAAATGATGGGTAAAGTAAACCTCACATCTACGACTTTTCCCCTTTGCCTGCCCGGTTCCCATTTAGGCATCGATTTAATTATTCGAATGGCTTCTTCATCCAATGACGGATCGACACCTTTAACTACTTCCACATCCGTAATACTGCCGTCTTTTCCGACAATAAAACTGCAGATTACCCTTCCTTGAATACCCTTTTCCTGTGCTTCTTTCGGATAATGAACATTTTCGGAAATATACTTCATTAGCGCTTCTTGTCCGCCGGGAAATTGAGGCATTTCTTCTACTACAACAAATATTTCGTCGTTGTCCGTTACCTTCTGCTGTTTCTCATCCTGCACCGTTTCTTCCTGTGAAGAAACACCTCCCGGATCTTTTTCCTGTACACAGTTTGTCATCATCAATACTACTGCAAGTGGCAGTATCATCAGGTATTTTGCCAACTTCCGCTTTGGCGATTTGTTTTTATTCATCATCATAATTCGTTGTTTTAATTGTGATACATTAAAATTATTTACTATCTGAACTGCAGCTTCACGATAAGTCAGTCGTAAAAGGTGGTACTGGTAATCGCGACTGTTTACGCCTTTACGTAAGATTTCGCTATCGGCCAGATATTCCAGATTGATGGTAATTTCTTTTTTCATTAACCACACGATCGGGTTCCACCAGAAAAAAATGCACAATGATTCCGCCAACACGATATCCAGCGAATGCCACTGTTGTACGTGAATTTGCTCGTGCAGGAGAATTTGCTTCAATTCTTCTTCAGAATGAACGTCGGTATTGATAAAAATCCATCGGAAGAAAGAAAAAGGCATCATCTTCTCGGAAAAATGGTAAACGTTCTGCGTGCCTATTCTTTTCGGAACACTTTTATGTTTAATACGAAAGATGGTGATGAGCTGCCAAATAAAGCGCACCAAGAAAAATGCCGTTCCTGCCATCATGATAAAAAAGAAGATATTCTCCCCATGAAGAGGGAAAAAATGATTTTCCGCAGAAGCATCTGTTGTCTCCAGTGCTATGGATGGTTGTCCGATAAGAACTTCTGCAGCATAGTTTTTTCTCAGGAAAGAAAAGATATTTCCCCCTACTTCGATGGTAAAAAGCGGGTAGACCAGCGAAAAAACAATCGCTGCAAAAAGGTAAAACCGTTTCAACCGGAGAAAAGTGTCTTTTCTCAACAATCCTGCGTACATGAGGTAAAACATCGTTAATGCAATGTTTACTTTGACCAAGTAGATGAAAAGCGTTTCCATTTTTTCGAAAATTAAAAGTAGACGGTTTATACATCCAAAGAATCCGCTCCCGCTTTATTCCTCTTTTTTTTCGATAAGACGAATAATTTCGGCCAGTTCCTCTTTCGTTATCTTTTGTTCTTTTGCAAAGAACGACACCAACTCCTTGTACGAATTATCAAAATAATTCCGTACTACTCCCGATAAAAAATGCTTTTTATAGGCAGCTTCGGTAATTTTCGGCTTAAACACCTTGACATTCCCAAATTTTCTTTTGGTAAGATATCCCTTGTTTTCCAAGTTCTGAAAAATAGACGCCACCGTAGTGTAAGGTGGTTTAGGATCCTCCATTCTCTCCACCACATCTTTTATGGCACACTCGTTTAACTGCCAAATATGCAGCATCACCATTTCTTCCTGAGGGGTTAATCGTTCCATAATCAAATTATTATTCATATTATTAATACTCTGTCTACATATACGATGTAAAGTTACGAATATTTCGTAAACAGCAAAACATTTCCCCTTTTTTTATAGTTAAATAAATATAAATCCCGAAAACCTGTTCAGATTCCCGGGATATATGTTATCAGATTAAAAGGGTAACCTTTTTTATTTTTCTCTACTTAGGATTTACCCTAAACGTTTCATCTCCATTTTTGAAAAATGCTACAATCTGTCTTGCTGCAGCCAACCCTGCGTTAATATTCGCTTCCAATGTTTGCGCCCCTGTTTTTTTGGGAGTTGCAAAATAACGTTTCGAAAATTTGGCCTCAAATTCCTCATGCTTATCAGGCTTAATATCGGTAATGTACCTAAAATTCGAACGTTCTTCCATGATACGCATCAAATCATCTTCATTTATCACTTCTTTACGTGCCGAATTAACTACAACGCCATTCTCTGGCATTCGCGATAATAAATGATAGTTCACACATTGACGGGTATCTTCGAGCAGAGGCATATGCAATGAAACAATATCGCTGTTTTCAAAAAGTTCTTCTGCACTATTTGCTGGTATAACACCATATTCACCTTCTTTGCGAAGATCGTCCTCAGTCATGATAGGCGAATAAGCATAAACAGGCATGTCGAATCCACGAGCAATCTTGGCTACCATTTTAGCTACATTACCAAAAGCATAGAGGCCCAATCGTTTACCTTTAAGTTCTGTACCTGTGGATCCATCGAAATAATTCCGCAAAACATAAATAAGCATCCCAAAAACAAGCTCGGCAACAGCATTGGCATTTTGTCCTGGTGTGTTCATCACGCAGATATTGCGTTCTGATGCAACACTTAAATCCACATTATCGTAACCCGCTCCCGCACGTACAATTAACTTAAGTCGGGAAGCGGCATCTATCACCTCTTTATCAATAATATCGCTTCGAATAATAACGGCATCTGCATCTTTTATTGCATCGATCAACTGTGATTTTTCCGTATATTTTTCAATTTTTTCGAACTGATGTCCTGCAGTTTCTAAAATATTTTGTATTTCATTTACCGCTGTAGACACAAACGGTTTTTTTGTTGCTAAAAGTACTTTCATTTTTCACTACCTTAAAATTAATTTCTCAAATTCACGCATGCAATCAATCAAAGCCTGTACGCCCTCTTTGGGCATCGCATTATAAATAGATGCCCTGAAACCACCGATGGAGCGATGCCCCTTAATCCCTACCATTCCTCTTTCGGTAGCAAATTTCAAAAATTCCTGTTCCAGGTCCTTATATTCGTCACTCATCACAAAACATACATTCATTATGGAACGATCCTCAGGTACTGCTGTTCCTCTAAACAAAGGATTACGATCAATTTCTTCATACAGCATTGTCGCTTTTTCGATGTTGATCTTTTCCATTTCTTCTACACCTCCCAAAAATTTGAGCCACCGTAAAGTTTCCAAACAAGCATAAATGGGTAATACCGGCGGTGTATTAAACAGAGAACCATGTTCTACATGTGTCCGATAATCGAGCATAGTAGGAATGGGACGGGATACTTTCCCCAACACATCCTCTTTTACGATGACAAAAGCAACACCTGCAGGTCCCACGTTTTTCTGGGCGCCGCCATATATAACAGCATATTTAGAAACATCCAAGGGACGTGAAAAAATATCGGATGACATATCGGCTACCAAAGGAATCGGGCTATCGATATCTTTTCTTATTTCCGTACCGTAAATCGTATTATTAGTTGTAATATGAAAATAATCTGCATCCGCAGGTATCGTATAGTCTTTAGGTATATAACTATAGAGCGCATCTTTTGATGAAGCAACCTCAACTACTTCTCCAAAAAGTTTTGCTTCTTTTAACGCTTTACTCGCCCACGATCCTGTATTCAGATAAGCAGCTTTTTTTTCTAAAAGGTTGTAAGGAACCATACAAAACTGAAGACTTGCGCCTCCTCCAAGGAATAAAACTGAATAACCATCAGGAATTCGAAGCAGTTCTTTGAAAAGTGATCTCGCCTCATCTATTATAGCTTGAAACTCTTTAGAACGGTGGCTGATCTCCATAATAGAAAGACCACTGTTGTTGAAATCTCTAACAGCCTCTGCTGTTTTTTCTACTACCACCTGCGGCAATATAGAAGGTCCTGCGTTAAAATTGTACTTTTTCATAAAAAAAATAACTCTTTAATTGTAAATGTTTTGATAAGATTGCGGAGTGAAAACTAATTGGAAATTTTCCACTAGCAAAGCTACAAATTTATTTAATAAGAAGCGTAATGAATGTGACAAAAATTTAGAGAAGGAATGATATAGTTATCATATCTCAAGAGATTTATCCCATTTCAAAGATATTTGTTCAATAAAACGAATCGTAGTATCTTTGTTCAACAAAAATACAATAGGTATGAGTTCGCAATACCCCTCCATATTACTCGAAAATGCGGTAAATGAATTTGCAAAATTGCCGGGCATCGGTAAAAAAACCGCCCTGCGATTGGTATTGCATCTTTTACGGCAAGATTCTGCCAATGTTGAAAAATTCATCTCGGCAATAGCTACGCTTAAACAAGAAATAAAATATTGTTCGCTCTGTCACAATATTTCCGACAGCGAAGTTTGTTCTATTTGTTCAGATAAATCCAGAGACTCTTCGCTCATATGTGTTGTTGAAAACGTAAAAGAAGTAATGGCGATTGAAGGGACGATGCAATTCAAAGGGCTATATCATGTACTAGGCGGAATTATTTCTCCAATCGACGGCATTGGCCCCTCCGATTTAGAAATCAACAGTTTAGTAGAAAGAGTAAAAACCGACGGCATCAAGGAAGTAATTCTTGCACTAAGTGCGACGATGGAGGGCGACACAACCAATTTTTACATTTATCGCAAATTACAGCCTTATGACGTAAAGGTAAGCATTATTGCCCGCGGTGTTTCTATCGGTGATGAAATCGAATATGCTGACGAAGTGACTCTTGGGCGTTCCATTTTAAACCGTACACCTTTTGACGAAACTTATAAATTAACTTCGAAATAATAATGACTCAACCCATTGAAGAAAAAACAATCCGGCTTTTACGCCGGCACTATTTCATCAATTTTATTGTGTTGGGGATCCTGTTTTTATTGACTTTATTCCATGTTATCCGCATTGTAGAAACACCTTCTTCGTTGGCTGTTATCATCGACCAATGTTCCATTCTTCTTACCATCATCGGTATACCGATAGCTTTGAAATCTTTTTCAACTAAAATAAATAAAAAACCCCGCACTGATAATGTAAAGAAAGGGATAAAAATATACAAAAAAGCTTTTTTCCAAAGACTATACTTACTGAGTTTCGTTATTCTTTGGAACATTTTGGCGTCTGCTATCTCAGATAGCAAAAATTACATTTGGCTGATTATTATTCTTTTTATTATCTTGTTGTTCTGTAAACCATCATTCCCGGAATTGAAAGATTTGATTGAAATAAAAGACAAAGAAAACACAATAACAGAATAAAGTTAGTAGGAATTAATGAGCAAATTACTTCAAAACGATGAGATCTTACTGCGCGCTCTTGAGCCTGAAGATCTTGATATTCTGTATGAATGGGAAAATGATACAGATTTATGGAAATATGGTTCATCGCTCTCTCCTTTTTCCCGCTTTGCACTTCGACAATATCTTGTTTATGCGCAACAAGATATCTATCAAACCAAACAACTTAGACTAATGATCGTTCTTAGGAAAAACAACCAACGAATTGGAACAGTCGATCTCTACGATTTTGATCCTTTTCATGGCAGAGCGGGTGTAGGTATACTGCTCGACAAAAAGTATAGAAATCAAGGATACGGATCCAAATCACTTGAACTGCTGGAAGAATATGCATTTAATTTTCTTAAACTGCATCAATTATATGCTTTTATTCCGGATCAGAACATTGCAAGCATCCGACTTTTCAAAAAGGTTGGATTTCTGCATACCGCAACATTGAAAGAATGGGTTTCGCTTCAACATACTTACGTTGACGTGATTGTGATGCAAAAATTCAATACGAAAAGAAATCAATAAAATCCTATGCAAGACGATATAAAAAAGGCATGTGAAATTATGCGTAAAGGTGGCGTCATTCTTTATCCTACCGATACCATTTGGGGAATCGGATGCGATGCAACCAACGAAGAAGCAGTTAAAAAAGTATACCGTATTAAGCAACGCAATGACAGCAAATCCATGTTGGTTTTGTTGGATACTCCCGATAAACTGGAAATTTACGTGGAAGAAGTTCCCGAAATTGCATGGGATTTAATTGAACTTTCAGAAAAACCTTTAACCATCATTTATGATGGAGCAAAAAATCTCGCCCCCAATTTAATTGCTAAAGATGGAAGCATCGGTATTCGCATCACGGCTGAAGTCTTTTCAAAAGAATTGTGCAAACAATTTGGGAAACCTATCGTTTCCACATCGGCAAACATCAGTGGAAAGCCTTCACCTGCTTCTTTTAAAGATATTAATGAGGAAATTAAAAAAAGAGTAGACTATATTGTAACTTTTCGGCAAAATGAGAATGTTAAAGCCGCTTCTTCAAGTATCATAAAACTTGGAAAAAACGGAACAATTCAAATCATACGCCAATAATCGCAATTGTGATTATCTTTTCTTTTGCAAATTAATGAATTCTTGAAGAAAAAAATGAAAGACTAGTCAAGAGCAGACTTTTTTATTTAGTGGCGATCAAAGTGAAAATTATCCCATATATTTGTGTTACTTCAGAAGAATTTATAAAAAATGAGGTCAAAATTAAATGATTTATATCATCATTTTTTGTTGTGGCTGAATCGACATATCAAAGAACGTACATTATTACTTTTTGTCTGTTTTTTGGTAGGCATTGCTACAGCATTGGCCTCTTATATGGTAAAAACCTCTATTCATTTCATCCAAACATTTCTCACAGACAATTTTACTCCAACCGGAGCCAACTATTTTTATTTGCTGTATCCTCCTATCGGCTTACTCCTATGCGGACTGTTTGTAAAATACATTGTCAAAGACGATATCAGCCACGGTGTTACGCAAGTGTTATATGCCATTTCTCAACGCAAAAGCCGCATAAAAACCCATAATATGTACACCTCTATCATCGCCAGTTCTATTACCATCGGTTTTGGGGGATCAGTAGGAGCAGAAGCACCTATCGTGCTTACAGGTTCGGCTATTGGTTCAAATTTAGGGCGTTTTTTCAAACTAGATCAACGAAATCTTATGCTTTTAGTGGGATGCGGAGCCGCAGGCGCTATTGCAGGGATTTTCAAAGCGCCTATAGCCGGTATTTTGTTTGTCATAGAAGTGCTCTTGCTCGACCTCACCATGTCGTCCATTTTGCCATTGCTGGTTACCTCAGTAACAGCTACAACCATTGCTTATTTCCTTACGGGAATGGATGCGATGTTTGCATTTTCACAAGTAGAACAGTTTACACTTAACAGAATTCCTTACGTCATCGTACTGGGAATCCTCTGCGGATTCTTATCCCTCTATGTAACACGTGTAATGATATGGAATGAAAATATCTATCATAAAATCAGCCCCTTCAAAAGATTTCTCATGGGAAGTACCATTCTGAGTGTCCTGATTTTTTTCTTCCCACCTCTTTATGGCGAAGGGTATGATTCTATCGACATTTTATTGGCAGGCGGCGACAAATACAAAGAATTGATGAATGGTAGTTTCTTCTATTCCTTATATAATCGGTGGGGAATTATTATATTTCTTTCCCTCATTATTATCTTCAAAATATTTGCCACGAGTGCCACCAACGGTGGTGGAGGAGTAGGCGGTGTATTTGCTCCCACGCTTTTTTTAGGATGTATTCTTGGATTCGTCTTCTCATACACACTGAATCAGCTTGGATATAGCACCTACCTACCCCAGGAGAACTTTGCATTGATGGGCATGGCAGGCGTAATGGCAGGCGTAATGCATGCACCACTTACAGGCACCTTCCTTATAGCCGAACTTACCGGTGGATACGACCTTTTTCTCCCCTTAATGATTGTTTCGAGTTGTTCCTACGGAACCATTATTGCTTTTGAAAAGCACAATATTTATGCTATCCGATTAGCTAAAAAGGGAGAGCTAATAACTCACCACAAAGACAAAGCCGTACTTACCTTCCTGAAGGTAGAAGATATTTTGGAAACCGATATTCCTGTAGTGAAACCCGATATGACACTGGGAGAAATGGTGAAAATCATCTCCAACTCAACACGCAATATTTTCCCGGTGGTAGACGATAAAGGGGTATTGCTCGGATTGGTCTATCTGAACGATATCCGAAACATCATTTTCCGACCCGAACTCTATGACCGGTTCAAGGTTGAAAGAATCATGGTAGGGCCTCCTGCCAAAATCAATATCAACATGCCGATGGAAAAAGTGATGAATATCTTTGAAGATACCAAGGCATGGAACCTCCCTGTAGTGGACGATAACGGGATTTACAAGGGAATTATTTCTCAATCGACCGTATTTAACGCTTATAGGGAAATATTATTGGAACACTATTCTGAAATGGATGAGTAAAATCAGAAGATTATGAAAAAAGAAGATTTACGTATTGTATTTATGGGAACACCCGAATTTGCGGTGGAATCACTGAAAACATTAGTAGAAAATAGCTATAACGTGGTAGGAGTAATCACTTCACCCGACAAACCTGCCGGAAGAGGGTATAAAATCCAACAATCGCCGGTAAAGAAATATGCTTTGGAACACGACCTGCTTTTACTACAACCCGAAAAATTGAAAAACGAAGCTTTTTTGAATGAACTCCGAAAGCTGAAAGCCGATTTACAAATTGTGGTGGCTTTTCGTATGCTCCCTGAAATAGTTTGGAGTATGCCCCCAAAAGGCACCTTTAATCTTCATGCATCGTTGCTTCCGCAATATCGCGGCGCCGCACCTATTAATTGGGCAATCATCAACGGAGAAAAAGAAACCGGCGTAACCACCTTTTTCCTCTCTAACGAAATAGACACAGGAAAAATCATTTTTCAAGAAAAAGTTCCGATTGAAAAAAATGATAATGCGCAAACCCTTCACGATAAACTGATGAAAAAGGGAGCAGCTTTGGTTCTAAAGACAGTTGATGCTATTTTGAAAGATACGGTTGAAGCTATTCCACAAAATGAATATCTTATTAATCAAACCGAAATAAAACCCGCCCCAAAAATATTCAGAGAAACCTGTAAAATCAATTGGGATCAACCGGCAGAGAACATCTATAACTTCATTCGGGGATTGTCACCCTCTCCCACCGCATGGACAGAGCTTGAAATAGATGCGAAAGATACCTTGAATCTGAAAATATTTGAAAGTTCAGTAAAGAATAAAACACACGATCTGCTACCGGGAACGATTGTTACCGATAACAAGACTTATCTTGCTGTAGCAGCAAAAGACGGTTTTCTTGAAATTTCCGATATTCAAGCAGCAGGGAAAAAAAGAATGAAAATTCGCGATTTCCTTAATGGATTTTATATTGCGAATCATGCCATTTTTAAGTAATTAAATTACCATCTGTAATTCAACCCAAAACTAACAACTTCGTTAATTTGGAAATATTTAAAAGTAGGATCAGCCGGAACAGCATCGTCAAAACGAATATTAAAATATAACCGCGTCGAAAAATATTGAGTCAACATCATATTCAATGTGTTTTCAAATTCGGCTTCCACCATATCGTAACTGGTAAAATACTTGAAACGGGAATTCCACGAAATGTAACGAGTAATATCATAAGTCAAGATCGAAGTAATTGTTGAACCTATATCCAACATCGATTTTTTTCCTTCCTTAATTCCATATCTCCCGACGTCCACCTTACTATTCGCCACATACCGATAGTTAAGCGAAAGAGGAGAAAGATCCAATGTCAGACGCACTCTTCTGTATCTAATCTCTTTGGATTTTTTATCCAATCCATACCGCATACCTATTCCGACATTCACATATAATGGGGATAGAAGGGCAGATCTTAAGGTGGTGGTATTGGGAACATAATTATTGAATAATTGTGATTTTATTTCGGTATTCATGGAATACGACCATTTTTTAATGAAGGCATCAATACCCAAATTCCCGTAATAGCGAATCAAGTCTTCCCCTATTTTGTAATTGCGAAGAGTATCTTCCGGAGAGTTGTATATCGAAAACCTCCATTCCAACATATTGTTAAATCGGACATTCTTTTTTTGATAATTTGCCCTAATAACATGATAATTATTAAAATTCAGATTGCTAGTCCCTCCTTTATGCCAGTTTTCTGAAAAATAGTTTTGTGAAAATTGCAAAGAATGTTCGCCCGAAAGTATCCAATATTTGCGTCCGAATTCCACCGGTTTTATTGGTGGTGCCTCCAATGGAGCAGTTCTCTCCACTTTAATAAGTTCTTTGAAAGGATTAAACTTTTCGACAACATCTTTTTGTGTATCAACGCGTGGTATCGTATCGAAATGGAACACCGACATTTTCACCCTTTCAGGATATTGACGCCAATATTGCCTACGGACTTCATTTATAAACTCCATTTTCTCTAACAGAGGTGCAAACGTATTTTCAGGAGATATCAATATTCCCTTATAAGGATCTTCTTCTTGTGGCTTAGGAGGATAAAAAGAAAGGTCATCGGGAAGTATTTTACCTGTAAAAACAACAGGCAGGAATAAGGGATTGATAATCATGGTGTCTTTAAAAGTCAACCCACTGAAATCGAAACTTCTAAACAAACTGTCCGGGAGTTCTAATGTCCCGTTTTTTTTCCGGACGTATAAAGAATCCAGGTAATTGGTTCGTTGCTTTTTTACCGTGTTAGACCGAGGAGCATCCGCACGACGAACTATCGTGTCCGAGATATTAACGTCTTCTTGCGAATCAAGTACGCCTTGTAGTTTCACACTATCTTGAGAAGTATCCGAAACAGGAAGAACAAATGTTTCCTCCTGACTCTCCACTACTTTTTTCATCTGCTTTTCTACATCGGTAATCGTATTAAAAACGTCGAGACTATCCAAAACATCAAGAGTATTAGTTACTTGAACCGGATTATGTGATTCGGATCCAAATAAAAATAAGGAATACATCCAGACAGTAAAAAGCACTAATACAAGTTTCATCTCGTGGGTATTTTTTTAATTGCAACACCGTTTTGCAATACACAAAGTTATAAAAAAACTTCAGTAAACAAATTTAATAAAATCATAGAGAAAAGGTTGCTATCATTCTTCTTTCCCCTTTTAATAAAAAGCAATAGTAACAAATCGAAAGCTTACTATTACTAAAAAATAAAAGGGAAGAGTTACTTTAATTCGTATCCTTCCCCTTCTCTGTTTGTTATGTTATGCATGAAACCCTAAATCCTACTCAATCTCACGACTGTAATTAGGAGCCTCACGCGTAATCATAACACTATGTGGATGACTTTCGATATATCCGGCAGAAGTAATACGGGTAAATTTTGCATCGTGAAGTTTTTCGATATTCTCGGCCCCACAGTATCCCATGCCGGTACGCAAGCCACCAACCATCTGATAAATAACCTCCTGAAGAGTTCCTTTGAACGGCACCCGTGCTTCAATCCCCTCAGGAACAAGTTTCTTGATATCATCTTCCATAGCCTGGAAATAACGATCTTTTGACCCCCTTTGCATGGCAGGCAGTGATCCCATACCACGATAGAGCTTGAATTTGCGCCCGTTAAAAATAATGGTCTCTCCCGGAGATTCTTCCGTTCCTGCAAGTAACGACCCCATCATTACCGACGAAGCACCTGCTGCCAAAGCCTTTACAATATCACCTGAATAACGCACCCCTCCATCGGCAATTACAGGGATACCTGTTCCTTCCAATGCTTTTGCCACCTCATAAATAGCTGTAATTTGCGGCACACCTATCCCGGCTATAATACGAGTCGTACAAATAGAACCCGGACCGATACCCACTTTCACTGCATCTGCTCCGGCATCAGCCAAAAACTTCGCTGCATCGGCTGTAGCAATATTACCAACAACGACATCAATATCGGGAAATGCTTTTTTTACCTGTTTCAGCACATCGTGCACACTCTTGGAATGACCATGTGCAGTATCAATAACAATGGCATCGACCCCTGCTTCAATCAAGGCAACAGCTCTTTCGAAAGAATCTGCAGCTATACCTATAGCTGCTGCCACACGCAACCGCCCTTGTTTATCTTTGCATGCGTAAGGTTTATCCTTAGCTTTTGTGATATCTTTATAGGTAATTAATCCGATCAGTTTATTTTCAGCATCCACTACCGGCAGCTTTTCAATTTTGTATTGCTGCAAAATATCGGCAGCAGATTCTAAATCGGTTGATTGATCGGTAGTGACCAAATTATCTTTCGTCATCACCTCATCAATGCGTTTATTCATATCGCGCTGAAAACGAAGATCACGATTTGTAACAATTCCTACTAATCGATTTTTGTCATCTACTACCGGAATTCCACCAATTTTAAATTCAGACATCAAAGCCAAAGCATCGCCAACTGTTTTCTCGGGCGTAATAGTAATAGGATCAATAATCATCCCATTTTCGGCACGTTTAACAATTTTTACCTGCTTGGCCTGCTCTTCAATTGTCATATTCTTGTGAATTACTCCTATACCGCCTTCACGGGCAATGGCAATTGCCATCATTGTTTCCGTTACAGTATCCATAGCAGCGGAAACCATTGGGACATTTAATGAAATATTACGGGAAAAAACGGTGGTCAAATCGACATCACACGGAAGTACTTGGGAGTAAGCGGGGACTAACAAAAGATCATCAAAAGTCAGTCCATCCATCATAATTTTATCTGCAATAAACGACATAAGTATATACTTTTCTTAATTTATTGCATGCAAAAGTAATTGTTTTTATGGAAATAAGCATCATTTAAGACGT
>JAAZMQ010000288.1 GCA_012798745.1 Bacteroidales bacterium | reverse complement strand
CCATATTGAACGTGCCTCCCGGAATAGCAATCATCTTAAAAGATACCGCTGTTCCGGGTATTTGTTCGATGTAATCGGCAAAAACCGCCACTTCGGTTGCTTCTTTATAGAATAAACTTGTATCTACGACACCCTTATCATCACTTATTCCGGGAATGCCTGTCATTTTTCCGTGAATATAATTTGGGTTGTAATGTCCTGCATCCAAATGACAGCTTATGCACTGCAAGTCAAGTTTTTTTGCATTTTCTTCATAATAGAGATGAGCTGTGATTGCATCGTCGGTAACATCTTCGGGAAACAGGTTTTGGTGACATTTTTCGCACGACTCGTTAGGTATGTATTTTATGGCGTATTCCAATTCCGATTTGCTTTCCCAATCAAAATCGGCGCTGTCTTTTGTGAGATACCCCCATACATCTTTTAGGCCGAGAGCAATTTTTGCTTTATAATGATCCCATGTATTTTCTATCGGAGGAAGATGACAATCTACACAATTCGTCATAACACCACTTTTGTTATTTACGTGAACAGATAATTTCCATGTTTCTTCGGCATGAGGATGGACATGGCAAATCATACATGATTCGTTTGTCGAAAAGTAGACTGATGTTTGATATAAAGCAGCAAATATAATAATGCCCATAATTAATCCTGAAAGTAGATAAAAACCTTTTCGCTGATGAAATTTTTTTTTAAGTTTATTTTTCCCATCAAAATTCCCCGCCTCTTTCATTCTTTTTCTCTTTGAAGTATAGAAATATATTTACTGTTTGAATTGATTCTATAAGACAATTTGGCCATAAAAGTAATAATTTTTATTCTAAAGAAGAGATTAAAAGCAAATAAAGTTATTTTTTCTTGATTTTTGCAGCAAATCCTCCTCCCGGCATCAGTGTAACTGATAATTTTTGATTTTCGGGAGCAGAGAAGATATCCCGTTTATAATCGCGGGCCGCACGATCAGCGTTGACTCCGTCACTGAATAATTCAACTTCGTAATTGCCTTTATCGAGGAAAGACAGATCAACAGTTATGTTTCGCTTATTCCAATTGGTGAGACCTCCAACATACCAAACATCATCTTTCCTGCGGGCTATAACGATATATTCGCCTATTGTGCCGTCCAGGGCGAGGGTTTGATCCCAGATAGTGGGTATGGCGGAAATAAAACGAGTACATTCCGGTTCACGAAGGTAATTTGAAGGACTGTCGCAAAGCATATTCAATGGCGATTCGAATATCACGTATTCGGCTAACTGGCGACAACGTGTGCCCTGACTCATCGGCTCGCTGTATATAGGGCGATAGTTTTCTCTTGTGGCATTTCGCATGGCTCCCTGTGTATAATCTAATGGCCCTGCCAACATTCGAATATAAGGCATGGTTACATCGTAGGTTACCATATCGACCGATGCAGGCGCCCATTTTAACTGTTCCAGTCCGTAAACTCCTTCAAAGTTGATCACATTAGGATAGGTACGGTGCAAACCGGTAGGTTTATATGCTCCGTGATAATCGATCAACAGGTGATATTTGGCTGCTGTTTCAGCACACCTGTAATAAAAATCGACCATTGCCTGATCGTCTCTATCCATGAAATCGACTTTAAACCCCTTAATTCCTATTTCGGAATAAGTTTTGAACACATTTTCCATGTCACGATCGATCGCCCAGTAGCCTGCCCAAAGAATAATCCCTACATTTCGGGATTTTCCGTAATTCACCAACTCTTGGATATCGAGTTGTGGAACTACCTGCAGCAAATCGGCTTTCT
>JAAZMQ010000287.1 GCA_012798745.1 Bacteroidales bacterium | reverse complement strand
TTATCATAATGAAATCAAATTGTCCCACCCGAATAAAAAAATGACTTTCTCGGCAAATTCCATTCACAGAGAAGGGGATAAATTAATTGTTGGTTTTGAATTGATCCCTTATAAAGCAGTTATTCGAATAAAGGAAACACCCTCATATATCGGTTTTTGTTTCGAAGATTTTATAGTTGAACAGGAAGATTATCCTGCATATCTGAAAATCACTCCACCACCGGCAACCGAAATATGTTTTATGCAGTTGCCGGTAAAAAATAGAAAGTATTTCGGCGAATGGCTTAATGTTATGTGGGACGACAATATTTCCATTAATTTGTTGGGTACGGATCAATATGCAAGGATTGATGCGGAAAAACGAAACGGATACCGCATTATGAGGTCAGATGCGGAAAAAAATATAAAACTAAAAGGAGTCGGTTGTGCTTTAATTGTTTGCAAAACCGAGGAACTTTTGGATAAGATTGCCAAAGTTGAAGAAGATTATCATCTACCCAAGGGAGTAAAAAATAGAAAGGATGAGAGAGCTAAATTATCCTATTACTGGTCAGGAGATGTGAATCCCGGAAATCTTCAAGAACATCTGAAATATGCCAAAATGGGCGGTTTTAGAAATTTCATGATTTATTACACTGCATTTATCGATAGTAGAGGGTATCGAAAATTGGGCGATTATGAATGGAATCAAATGTACCCTAATGGCAAAACCGATTTAAAAGACATGTTGAGTAAAATAAAAGCCGAAGGAATTATCCCCGGATTCCACTTTCTTCATTCCCATATAGGTAGGGACAGCAAATATGTAACACCGGTTCCCGATCATCGATTAAATTTACTTAAATATTTTACTTTATCAAAGCCGTTAAGAGAAGGCGACACCGTTATTTATGTCGAACAAAACCCCGAAGGAGCAACAATGGCCGATGGATGCAGAGTGTTGAAAATTGGGACTGAACTCATTTCGTATGAAGGATATACCACTATACCCCCCTATAAATTTATCGGATGTACACGGGGAATAGATAAAACAACCATCAATTCACAACCACAAGGATATATTTTTGGTCTGCTCGACGTCAGTGAATTTGGGGCTACAAGCATTTATATTGACCAAAATACGGATTTACAAGATGAAATAGCCGAAAAGCTGGCAAATATATATGACGCAGGATTTAATTTTGTCTATTTTGATGGTTCGGAAGGGGTTAATTCTCCTTTTTGGTTTCATGTGGCCTCGGCCCAGTATAAAGTTTATAGTCGTTTGAATCCTGAACCTATGTTTGGACAAGGGGCTGCAAAAACTCATTTTAGCTGGCATATGCTAAGTGAGGGTAATGCTTTCGACGTTTTTCCTCCCGAATCTTTAAAAGAAGAAATACGAAAATGGCCTGCCGAAGAAGCTGAACGAATGAAAGCGGATTTTACACGGATTAATTTCGGTTGGTTGGATTATTGGGTATCCGGTGAAAACACCGTAGGCACACAACCCGATATGCTTGAATATGCCACTAGCAAGGCGGCAGCATGGGATTGTCCGATCTCTCTTCATGCAGATTTGAGAAAAGTCGATTCTCATCCTAGAACTCCGGACAACTTAGAAGTATTGAGAAGATGGGAAGATGTGAGAGTCAACGAATGGTTGAGTGAAGAACAGAAGCAAATGCTGAAAAATCCGGATGAAGAATATATTCTTCTTTTGAACGAACAAAAAGAATTTGAGTTGCAACCTTATAATCAAATTGAAAATGTAGCCGACAAAAGTAATGAAATACGCGCATTCATTTTCCAAAGGAATGGGGATTACTATATTGTATATTGG
>JAAZMQ010000286.1 GCA_012798745.1 Bacteroidales bacterium | reverse complement strand
TGTGCAGCCAATTCGGGATTCAAACCGGTTTTCAACGTCTTTTTAGTCCAAGGATCGGCACGCAACGTTGCCCAAAATGCCCCCACAGGCATTTGATCCATTTGTTCGATAAATTTTTCCGAAAGTTGAATATTATTCTCTCCTGTTTTGGTGTACATTTCCCAACCTAAAGGGCAACAAAGCTGTCCTACTTTTTCAGTCAACGTCATTTTGGTCAGTAGATCATTTACCCTGCATTCTATAGACGCATTGGTATTTTTATACAAAGGCTTTTCAAACGACTGAGCTATCCCACGAAAGACAAAGGAGAAGGCAATTATGGTCAGAACGATTCTAAATCTCATCTATTATTGTTTTTAAAGGAGAAAACCAATATTTCATTCTTTTTCAACACATCTTTTGGAGGATAAACCCTAATTGTGTTGCCTGTCTGTTTCCATTTTACTTTTTGTCCCGTTTTTAACAATACCATCGATGATCCTTTCCGGGGAATATTATCTTTCCATTCAATGAAAACAGAATTTGCTTTCCCCGTTTCCGATTCAGTGGGAACATAAAAAGCGTACAGCGTTTCCCCGTCTTTGTCGGCCGTAAACCAAACATTTCCGCTTTTATAAACGGGAGTGATGCGTGTACGATAAACGGCTTTGCCGTTAACATCGAGCCATTCGCCAATTTCTTTCAATCGCGCTACCACTTCGGGCTGAATAATTCCTTCGGGAGTGGGGCCAATACCCAGCAACAAATTACCGCCTTTTGCCACTACTTCAATGAGCAATTTTATCACCTCGTCAGCCGGTTTAAATTTTGCATGAGATGTCCATCCCCAATCACTACTGAGAGGGATACAACTTTCCCACGGAATGGGCAATTGTTGCTCAGGAACGGATCTTTCCGGAGTCAGGTAATTTTCGTTTTTGCCGTGAACGGTACGGTCGACAATCAAAAGATTCGGTTGAGACTGACGTGCCATCTTGGCAATTTCGTCCATTTTTATATCTTGTTTGGGTGCCCTCACCCAACCGCCGTCCAACCACAAAATATCGATATCGCCATAATTGGTCATTAATTCATGAATTTGATTATAGGTAAATTCCTGAAATTTTTTCCACCGCCACGGATGCCTCTCTATTTTATAATTTACGTTTCTGTCCGGTGTGGCAAACATTGGCCACCAATAATATTCGCAATGCCAATCGGGTTTCGAAAAATAAGTTCCCACCATAAAATCCTGTTCGCGAAACGCATCCAAAATATAGCGGGTTACGTCTGCCCGAGGATGATCCTTAAAAGCACCATGCAGAATAGAAAAATCTGTCTGTTTGGTATCAAACAAGTTAAAACCGTCATGATGTTTGGTGGTAAAAATCATGTATTTCATGCCGCCATCTTTCGTTACGCGAGCCCATTGTTCGGGATCAAAGCGCGTTGGATTAAATTGATCGATCAGTTGCCGGTATTGCCTTTTATAATCGTCGTAAGCTACGGTACTGTCGCGAGAAATCCAATCCACATCTTCCGAACAGATCGACCATGACTCCACAATCCCGGGAACAGAATATAATCCCCAATGAAAGAGCACGCCAAATTTCAAATCCTGCCATTGATCCAGCTTTTCCCGAATATTTTTTTCTTCGGGATACACATATTCCGATGAATAGCCATGAACAAATCCATTTTGTGCATGCATTTGTCCTATTGAAAACAGAACCATCAGCATGAACACCACAAGTTTTTCAAAAAAAATTTTCATCCTATTTCCAATTTATGTTTAGTATTTAGTCAATCCTTGAAAAGTCTGTTTAATTCGAACAGTTTATAATAATTTTTATGAAAGAGTAATCAAAATGAATCAAAAAAATCCTC
>JAAZMQ010000285.1 GCA_012798745.1 Bacteroidales bacterium | reverse complement strand
TTTCCCCAGCTTCCATAAAGAGGGTCTGCATTGGTTTTTCAACGTTGCAGGTAAACGCTCATAGTGCGTTTCCGTTTTATCGGAAATTTTTCCGATAAGCGGGAATTGATCGGCATTTACGTATCGTATTTGAGAATAAGCAGAGAGAAACCAGGTTATACACCCCAAAAAAATCATCCATTTTTTCATATCGATTGCTTGTTTTTTTTTTAGCCGGACTTGAAAACGTGATCCAGACAAAAATTAAGCAGTAAATTCTTAATAGCAAATTTACTGCTTAATAATTTAAATTTAAAGATTGAAAATTTTAAAGAGCCAGTTAAACTCAGTCATAATACTGTTTACCACGTTTCTTCTTCTTGATCGCCAACTTTATAACCCGGAGTTTGCTTCAACACCGGGTCATTGTTTAATGTGTTTTTATCCACCGGCCATAAGAGCTTATGCGTTTCATTGGATTTGAGCACAGGCAAACCACGGTATGTGGATGCGTTATCAAATGCCAATGGTTTCCCATCTTTTGCATCTTTCAGGCGGCAGACATCATACCAACGTTTTCCTTCATATACAAACTCTCTATCGCGTTCTTTTAATATTTCCAACTCATTGGTTTTAAAATCGCTATTGTGGTAACTATCGGTACCGGCATCAAAGTCGTTACCGTAGGCGCGTTTACGTATTTCGTTAATGTATTTGGCGGGATCCCCACCTTTCATATTTTCGACTTCGGCCAGCATGAGAAGCACATCAGCATAGCGATAAAAAGGTTCGTTGGTGTCGAACACCCTGTTCCCGGCGCTGTTGATTGAACCGAGAAATTTTTTCAAAACTGTACCTTCCAAATCACCTTTGTCATTGTAATAATCCATAAAAGTAGCATCACGTCTTTTGTCTTTTTCCTCAAATGAAAGCCAAAATTCGTTTGTGTATTCGTAGCGTTGCCACCCCGTCCCTCTTAAATCCAAAATATCCGTATCAATCTTTTTCCCGTTACGATCGTAGAAAATGCCTATCATGTTTTGAGGAGCATATACAAAATCACCTGCATTGCTCGTTGCTTCCCCATCAGCATAGTTTATGGCGAAAATGATTTCTTTGTTTTTTTCGTTTTTTGCTGAGAAAACATCTTCAAAATTGTTTAAAAGCCCAAAACGCGAATCATTTTTTACTTCCAGTAAATAATTTTCAGCTTTTGATAAATCGTCTGCTGCGGGTTTTTGATCGCCCAAACTTACTTTGGCCGACCATAAATATATTTCGGCTGCAAGCATTTGTGAAGCGACCTTAGTCCACATAACATTATTGATGGGGCCGGCATCCTGGTATGTTCCGAAATACTCGAGTGATTTTTGTATATCCGATTTTATAAAATCCATGATTTCCTTGGGAGTAGCACGTGCTGTATATAAATCGGTAGGAGATACCTGGCCGTCAAGTACCTTTACCCGTGTTATCAAGGGTACGCCTCCGTAAGCCCGGTAGAGTGTAAAATAATAGAGAGCCCGAATGCCATAGGTCTGTCCTAACAGTACATCTACTTTTTCTTTATTGTTTTTATGTATGTCGCTCCCTTCTACCATTTGAATCACCAAATTGCAGTCGAAGATATTGCCATATAAACCGGCCCAGGATGAAAGGCCGGGATTATTACCATCGAGAGAATTACTTTTTATGATATCGTTGTAGGTAGACAAACCTTGAGAGCTGGTACCAATTTTTTGCAGGCCACCCCGTGCTTCACCCATTAAAAATTTGCGGGTAAAATTTGTAGAACGCAAATCCAAATGAATGCCGTTTACATATGCCTCCGTTTGCGGCAGAGTTTTCCAAAAGTTACCGCTTCCATAATAGTCTATCGGTGCTAAATCAAGTTTGTCTTCACACGATATATTGGCAAAGATTACCATGATAAGTACACCCAATGTATAAATTATTTTTTTCATATTTTTTATATTAAAGATTAGAAAGTAATATTTAAACCGAATGTCACTGTGCGTGGCAAGGTGTATGTTGCATCTTGGATTCCACCTCTTTCAGGCGTAGCCAAAGTTTTTGCAGCTGTGATATAGCCCAAATTCTGACCGGTTATCGAAAGATCCAACTTTTCTATAAAAGCTTTATTGATAAGCGATTTCGGCAAGGAATAGGATAGGGATACTTGTCGTAACGATAAATAATCGCCTTTGTAAGTAAATAAGGTAGAATTGCGATAGTTCCCTTTTCCCAATTGATCTGCCCACACATAAATCGGATATTTTGCATTTGGATTTTCCGGTGTCCATGTTTTTCTTACATCGGTAGTCATATTATAAGTACCTTGCATATTCCCCATGATCCATGGCAAACGGTAATCCATTACCCAAAAATCAAATGCGTAGTCAAAAGCACAGTACAACGAAAGTTGTTTCCATGTAACTGTGGTGTTAAACCCTCCAAACCAATGCGGTGTTGTATTTCCCACTTTCACCAAATCGTAATCGTCGATGATGCCATCACCATTCACATCTTTCCATTTGACATCACCGGGCTGAATGGGAAATCCTCTACTGTTAATTTTTTCTTGTTCCGTCATGTTTGCCCAGTTGCTTTTACCATAAAGTGGACGAGTAGTTGCCCCTTGGAAAGAGTGGGGTTTTACGATCATGTCATCCGGTATTTCGCTTTCATCTTTATAAATACCTTCTGCTTTAAATACATAGAGTACTCCCGGTTCTTTTCCTTCTTGATATCCTCCAACCCAAATCAAATCGGTTTTGTCTTTCCCGGAATATACCTGAAAACCTCCTTGTCGGTTCAATGGAAGGCCATTATAGGGTAAACGCACAACCTTATTTTTGTTGTATGAAATATTTGCCCCCATGTTCCAATACCAGTTGCTGTTTTGAATGGGTGTTGCCGAAAGTTCTATTTCGACTCCTCTATTGCGAAATTCTCCATTATTTGTTCGGATACTACTAATACCCGACGAGTGGGGAAGAGCCAATGAGGCGAATTTATCCGACGTTAGTCGATCATAAAAAGTAAAGTTGGTAGAATACCTGTTTTTTAAATAACTAAGATCGAGTCCTATTTCAAACGTTCTTGTTTTTTCCCATCGCAGATCGGGGTTGGGAACAGAACCTAAAATAAAAGTTGCGCGGCCATCGTAATTTGTTGAGGCAATGTAACTTCCTTGTAATTCGTATGCACCTATACCCGATACATTCCCGTTTAATCCGTAGCTGGTTCTCAATTTACCGAATGAAATAATATCATCGAAATCACTCATGAAAGATTCTTTGCTGAAAACCCATCCTGCAGATATACCGGGGAATGTACCCCAACGGTTGTTAACCAGCCTGGAGTATCCATCATGTCGTAGAACCATTGATAGGAGATATTTTTCCTGCCAATTGTAATTGGCACGACCAAAAAACGACAAAATGCGTTGTTTCGTATGATACGAATCTATGAACCTTTTATTTTCATCGCTTGAAGTTAATTCCAAATCGCGAAAATCATCCGTAGGTGCTCCTGATCCTGCTGCATAAATACCGTATGAGTAGGTATCATAATATTCGGACCCAAGCATAACCGAAAGATAGTGATCATTTATTTGCGTATCGTAATTAAAAATCGCATTGTAAGTTTGATCTAAAGTCCGGCCAAATTCACCTGAAGAATTTCTTGTGGTATTTATTTTTGTGGGGTTTTCTCGAAAATCTTTATTAAAAGCTTCGTAATATCCTTCACTATAATACCAATTTCCTGAAAGTTTCAGGTAAATGTTTTTGGCAAAATCGATTTTTAATGTTTGATTCATCGTAAATTTATCCGTCTGATTCAGTCGGAAGAATTTATCGGGTTGATAAGCCTGGTTGCCATCGCCGTAATTGTTTCCCAACCGGTACGACCCATCATGTTCGTTGACATAACGTACTGTGGGCGGAACTGTTAAGATTCTGCTAAAATAATTGGCTTCGCTTGTTTGCGAAGGAGGCATCGATTGCCAATTAGCCCTGTTGAAGTAGAAACTCGACAGCGATGTAAGCCATGGTTTGATTTTGTAATCCCCATTGATAATGACGGAATAACGTTTGTAATACGAAGAAACGGGTAATCCTTGTGAATGGTTGTAGCCCAGGCCTGCATAATATTTCCCTTTATCGTTTCCACCCGACATACTCCAGTTGTAATCTTGCGAATAGGATGGATCTTTAAAGTTGAAGTCTCCGGGATATGTGTTCCTAAAAATTAAATATTCGGGAACCGAACTCGGATCATCACTGATACTTTTTATGTACTCATATACAGGATCTTTCATTTTTTGCCAACCATATTTATCTATTAAAAATTGGTACCGATCTTCATAATACATGGTACTCCAAACCGAATTCATGGTATTTTCCAAGGGGGTTACGCCGTCATTTGCAAAATATGCATTTCCTGTTCCATACGGTTGTGTGCCGGTTAGCGTGATAGGATTCGAATATCCCACCCATGTGCCATTTTCTCGTTGCCATATTTGTGCCGATTTTACATATGATGGGCGCATCCAGGTGAGATATTCTTCTGCATTACAAAATTTATACGGAAGATGCAGATAGTTGGCTCCAACCTTCATTTTGAAATTCATTTCCGAAACTCCCTTCTTTCCCCTTTTGGTTTCGATAAGAATAACCCCATTATTTGCACGTGCACCATAAATGGCTGTGGCTCCTGCATCTTTCATCACCTGCATGTTCTCGATATCTTCCGGATTTATGTCTGAAAGACTTCTCACTTGTCCGTCAACTATCACCAGAGGAGAGCCCGAACCGTCCAGATTTGTTCCTCCGCGTAATACAATAGTAGGTGTTGCACCCGGATTACCGGATGATTGGATTACTCTTAATCCCGGAACTGCACCGGAAAGGGCTTGTGCCGGATTAGAAAATATTCCAACCTCTAATTTTTTGTTATCCACTTTAGCGATAGAATGGGTAGTTCTTGATCGCAATTGCGTTCCTCCATAACCGGTAATAACTACCTCTTCAAGCATTTCAACATCTTCTTGCATGGTAACATTAATCACTGTTCTTCCATTTACAGATACTATTAATGTTTTCATGCCGACATACGAGAATTCCAATTTTCCTTCCGGTGGAACATTCCGAAGTTCAAAATTGCCGTCATAATCTGTTATTGTTCCGGTAGTTGTTCCTTGTACTTTTACCGTAACTCCGACTAACGGTTCTTTTTGCTCATCAACAACATTTCCTCTGACGGTAATGTTTTGAGCACATATTGCGAGGGAGTTTAACCAAAGAAAAGCCATGATGACTAAAAAAACCCTCTGCACATTGAATGTTCTGTTTTTGTTCATATTCTCTTTTATTAATGTTAAACATTGATATTTATACCGTTTTGATGCGATATTTCTTTATTATTTAATGGATTAATTCATGCTTTGTACGATTTATTTTCTCCAGCGTTTTCCAGCATTGATACAATCCGCGGGGCACATGGAAACAGCCTTTCCATTTTCCGCCTTTTAGTTTCAGGAGCACTTCGCCTTGCCGATTTAGATATCCCCACCATTCGGGATAATCGGGGTCTTTGAAATGGCTCCAGGTGTAGTCGTGTATTTTTTCGAACCATGCGAGGCATTCCTCTGAACCTGTCAGTTGATACCCTTTGAGCAGCGATATCAACGTTTCGATATGTACCCACCATAATTTCTGATCCCATTCCAATTGCAGGGGAGGATAGCCTTTTCTGTCCATGAAATAGAAGATTCCGTCATATTGCTTGTCCCATCCGTATTCGATCATGGTGAGTGTAGTTTTCACGGCCTTCTCGATTAAATCTTTGCGGTTGAGCCTTGCCGCCAGATCCATGATAAACCACATGGCTTCGAGCGAATGACCGGGGTTGACCAGTCGCCCGTCGAATGAATCGGAGAGAGAGCCGTCCTTATGCACGTTTTCTATGACAATGCCCCCCAATTCGGGTCTGAGAAAAACCTCCATTACTTCGTGCACACAGTGATTCATGATTTTTTCGATATACTCTCTGTCGAGCAGATGTTCGATTTCCAGCGACAGGTTGCACAAAATCATGGGCAACGAAAGTGTTTTCAGGTCACGTGTTCCCGGATGAGTTTTATTCCACCGGTCTTTGGGATTATCCATTCGCGCGAGGATGACATCGAATGTTTTTTTGGCTATGTCGGCATATTCGTCGTTGCCTGTGGCAAGGCTTAACTGCCCGAATCCCATTGCGGCAAACATGTGGGAAAAGATATTGTAGGGCTCGATCAGGGGTTTGCCTTCGCGAGTAAGCGAAAAATACCAGTTGTAGTTTCCGTCGTGGC
>JAAZMQ010000284.1 GCA_012798745.1 Bacteroidales bacterium | reverse complement strand
CTCCGGCGCTAACCTACGCTATGATTATCGGAGGTCATGGCATGGGTTGGCTCCCTGTTTACCCAACTTACCCAACAACGGTAAGAGCATTATCCACATCCGCATCATCCTTTAAAAATTACTGGGAATACGAAGGAACATTCCACACCCGTTTCTTTGGCGGAACAACCGGCAAGTATCAAACCGATATCACCACGTTGGAAGAAGGCATTAGGAATGCCAACCTGAAAATGGAATATATTCTTTTCGATAATTGCTACATGTCCCAAATAGAGGTGGCTTATGAATTACGCAACGTAACAGATTATATGATAGCTTCACCTACAGAAATAATGGCTTATGGCATGCCTTATTCAATCATAGGAGAATATCTGCTGGGAAAACCCGATTATGAAGCCGTTTGCAACGGATTTTACTCATTCTATTCTACTTATTATGAAGCGCCCTATGGAACATTGGCGGTAACCGATTGTTCGGAACTGACTTCTACCGCATCCCTCATGAGAGAAATAAACAGTCTTTATACCTTTGATACTGCGCAACTCGATTCGTTACAACGGATGGATGGCTATGATCCGCCCATATTTTACGATTATGGCGATTATGTAGCCCATTTGTGCAAAGATGAGGAGTTGTTGATGCAATTCGAATACCGGCTAAATCGTACGGTTCCTTACAAAACACATACAAAGGAATTTTATTCGAAAAGTAAAGGAGCTATACCAATCAACGTCTATTCCGGAATCACAACTTCCGACCCCAGTATTAATTCGCGAGTAATCAACGATAAGACAAAAACAAGTTGGTATAAAGCAACCCACTAAAAAAAATGTGAAGCGTCGGTTCATCTTGGTTTATCGTTACGCAAGAATTATCTTTGCACTATCTTTTTAAGATCTCATAATATCTCGGGTATAACAAAGAAATACCTAATAAAAGATGAATTATAAAATAGAAATATGTGCCAATTCCATTGCCAGTTGTTTGGAAGCACAAAAAGGCGGAGCTCATCGGGTAGAACTTTGCGCATCCATTCCCGAAGGCGGCACAACTCCTTCGTATGCCAGCATCGCGTTAGCACGTGAATTGCTGAATATTAAGCTTCACGTAATTATTCGTCCACGAGGCGGCGATTTTCTTTATTCCGCTTTAGAACATCAAATTATGCTCAAAGATATCGAGATGGCCAAAAAGCTGAATGTCGATGGTATCGTAATAGGCTGCCTTACTCCGCAGGGCGATGTGGACATGCAACGAAACCGCGAGTTGATAGATGCAGCAGAGGGCATGAGCGTTACCTTTCACAGGGCATTCGATATGTGCCGCAATCCTTTTGAAAGTATGGAAAATATTATATCTTTGAGATGCGACAGGATTCTTACTTCAGGCAGAAAACCAAAAGCCGAACAAGGCATCCCCTTGATAAGGCAATTGGTTAAACAAGCCGACGAGCGTATCATTATTATGCCGGGAAGCGGTATCAACGAATATAATATCGCAAAAATCGCACACGAAACAGGAGCGAAAGAGTTTCATTTATCGGTACGTGAGAAAATAGAAAGTAATATGATCTACCGTACTCCAAATCTCTCTATGGGAGGAACAACAATCACTATAGACGAGTATGCACAAGAAATTACCAGTGCTTCACGTGTAGCAAAAGCCTTAAAAAATTTACAACAAGCAAATAGCGATAACAATTTAATCCGATATTAAAATTAATTATATAAGCCAAAATAACTAAATATAAAATGACATGAAAAAGATCAGGTATTTTATTATGTGTGTGGCAGCGACAGGACTTTTATTTTCCTGTTCCGGAAAAAAAGAAATAAAAGAGGCCTATTACGAGGTAGTACCGCTTCCTTCCGAAATAACTACGGAAAATGGGGCTTCTTTTACGTTATCGAAAGCCACAAAAATCGTTTTCCCGCAAGAAAACGAAAAAATGCAACGTAACGCCCGATTCCTGGCAGAATATTTGGAAACCGCCACAGGCATTAAGCTCGAAACTACCCCCACTGCTCCACAAAAAAATGCCATTGTTCTGGCACTGGGACTGGAAAACGAAAATCCGGAAGCTTACCGAATCGAAGTTAACGAAAACACCATTACCATAACCGGATCGAGCGAAGCGGGTGTTTTCTACGGTATTCAAACGTTACGAAAAGCAACACCTATCGGAAAAAATATCACGGTAACCTATCCGCAAGTCATCATCAATGACCAACCCCGATTCGGCTATCGGGGAATGATGCTCGATGTTGCGCGTCATTTCGAACCGGTTGAGTTTGTAAAAAGATACATCGATATGCTGACTCTGCATAACATCAACCGATTCCATTGGCATTTGACCGACGATCAGGGCTGGAGAATCGAAATCAAAAAATTCCCCAAACTCACCGAAATCGGTGCTTTCAGAAAAGAAACCGTTATTGGGAGAAATACAGGAGAATACGACGGCACGCCGCACGGTGGATTTTATACACAAGATGAAATCAGAGATATCGTGAAATATGCCGAAGAACGTTACATTACTATCATTCCCGAAGTCGACCTTCCCGGACATATGCTGGCTGCTTTAGCTGCCTATCCCGAACTCGGATGTACCGGTGGCCCATACGAAGTGGCAAAAGAATGGGGAGTTTTTGAAGACGTACTCTGTCCGGGAAAAGATTCAACCTTCATCTTTCTAGAAGGCGTACTTAGCGAAGTGATGGAGCTTTTTCCTTCGGAATACATTCACATCGGCGGCGACGAATGTCCTAAGGTTCGTTGGGAGAAATGCCCCCACTGTCAACGACGCATTAAAGAACTTGGGCTGAAAGGCGACAGCAAACACACTGCCGAACATTACCTTCAAAGCTATGTTACTGCACGTATCGAGAAATTCTTAAACGATCACGGAAGAAATATCATTGGTTGGGATGAAATTCTGGAAGGCGAGCTTGCACCCAATGCCACTGTAATGTCGTGGCGCGGCATACAAGGAGGTATCCTTGCAGCTCAGATGAATCACGATGTAATTATGGCACCCACCTCGTATTGCTATTTCGATTATTATCAAACTCAAGATATCGAAAACGAACCTCTGTCTATCGGAGGATACGTTCCCCTTGAAAAAGTGTATAGCTTTGAACCTGTTCCCGAAGTGCTGACCCCCGAACAAAAGAAACACATTTTGGGTCCGCAAGCCAATCTTTGGACTGAATATATTAAAACACCCGAACATGTAGAGTATATGGTCATGCCACGCATTGCCGCACTCTGTGAAGTACAATGGATGCAACCCGAAAAGAAAAATTACGAAGAATTTCTGAAAAGATTACCTCGTCTATTGGCTGTATACGACAGACTCGGATACAATTATGCAACGCATGTTTTCGATATCCAGGCTAAATTGACACCCAATTTCGACACCAATTCGCTGGAGGTAGAACTCTCTACCATTGACGATGCACCCATCTATTACACGCTTGATGGAAGTGACCCCACAACGTCCTCTACGTTGTACGAGGGCAAGTTTACCATAAAGGATAATGCCGAAATTAAAGCTGTAGCTATTCGCGAAGGAGGAAAAAACAGCAAAGTATACACCGAAAAAGTCAGGGTAAGCAAGGCAACCTTTAAACCCATTACTTTGCTCACTCATCCTGCTCCCAATTATGCTTTTGGGGGCGCAGCTATGTTGGTTGACGGTTTGTTCGGGAAAAGCGCAAACTACAAAACCGGTCGATGGATTGGATTTCAAGCCGAAGATCTGATAGCTGTAATCGATGTGCTTGAACCCACAACGATATCCAAAGCCGAAATCAGAAATGCCGTAGTAACCGGTGACTGGGTTTTCGATGCATCGGAAATAACGGTTGCTTCATCGAACAACGATTCCGTTTTCACCACAGTGAAAAGTGAAAAATTTATTGATGCGAAAATGGAAAATTGGTCCGATGTGGTAACACATACATTGACCTTCGATCCGGTAACCGCCCGCTATTTCAAAGTCACAGTGAAGCCTTCTATTATGCCGGCATGGCATCCCGGAAAAGGGAATAGGGCTTTTATTTTTGTTGATGAAATTGTGTTGGACTAATTGCAAACCAACATACCTATATAAATACAGCAAACGCACCGGCATTTTTCCGGTGCGTTTTTTTATTGTAAACCTTTTAAATATAGTATGTTGTTAGACCCGATTGTAACCGTCGATTATTGAATAAGCGAATAGAGCAATTGTATTTCCTGAGGCCACAAAGTTTCGTCGGGTGTTTCAAGAATAAGCGGCATATCATCGAAGCGCGGGTCGTTCATGATAAACCGAAAAATGTCCATACCCATAATACCTTCTCCAATATTGGCGTGCCGATCGACCCGCGAAGCTACTTCTTTTTTGGAATCATTGATATGCATTCCTCGCAGAAATTTAAAACCAACAATCTCGTCAAATTGATGAAACGTAGCTTCGTAATCTTCTTTCGTACGTATCTCGTAACCGGCTGCCAGGGTGTGGGCTGTATCGATACAAACCCCTACTCGGGTTTTATCCTCCACCTTATCAATAATATAGGCTAAGTGCTCAAACCGATAACCCACGTTGGTTCCTTGTCCTGCCGTGTTTTCGATTACGGCAGTAACCCCTTTCGTTTTCTCCAATGCCATATTGACAGATTCGGCCACTCTGTCCAAGCAAGCCTCTTCCGATATCAGATTGAGATGACTGCCGGGATGAAAATTAAAGCGGTTCACTCCAAGTTGCTCGCAACGTTTCATTTCATCGAAAAAAGCCGCACGCGATTTTTTCAAACCCTCCTCCTCGGGATGACCAAGATTAATCAGGTAACTGTCGTGGGGAAGAATATGATCGGGAGAATATCCAAATTCTTTGCAGCGCGCCTTAAAAAGTTCAATATTTTGTTCGGTATAAGGAGCCGCAAACCATTGTCGCTGATTTTTTGTAAAAAAAGCAAAGGCCTTTGCCCCAATTTGATGAGCATTCACCGGAGCATTTTCTACTCCTCCTGCAGCACTGACATGTGCACCTACGTATTTCATATTTCTACAAATTTGCTATTGTTTAAACAAAGATAGGT
>JAAZMQ010000033.1 GCA_012798745.1 Bacteroidales bacterium | reverse complement strand
GGAAATCGTAAAAAAATACGGCAAAAGAGTTTCAATCCTTATCTCCGAACCCGATAATGGGATTTATGATGCAATGAACAAAGGAATTCAGGCAGCAACGGGTGACGTAATCGGGATATTAAACTCGGATGATTTTTTTACCTCGGACGATGTAATATCAACGATTGTTTTAGCTTTTCAAAATAATGATATCGATGCTGTGTACGGAGATGTACATTACGTAAATCCCGATAATCTAAATAAATGCGTAAGGTATTATTCATCAGCTGTTTTCAGACCTTCATTATTTAAATTTGGACTTATGCCCGCCCATCCTTCTTTTTATGCCAAACGAAGCTGTTACAAAAAATATGGCGTTTATTCACTGGATTATAAAATTGCTTCCGATTTCGATCTGTTAGTCCGTTTTATCCATATTCATAAAATAAAATACAAATATTTGAAAAAAGATTTTGTAACAATGCGAACAGGTGGAGTAAGCACAAAAAATTTGAATAGTAGAATGATATTGAACAGAGAAAACGCAAAAGCATGTAAAAAATATGGAATTCGGACAAATCTACTTCTGTTATCACTAAAATACCTGTATAAAATTTTCGAAATTAGATAATGAACATCCTTATCACCGGCATTAACGGTTTTGTGGGTTCCAATTTCACAGAAAAGTGGAAAGAACATCATATTCTCTATGGCTTGGATATAACCCAAAACCCGAAAGATGGGATGATTGCAATATACAATTGGGAACAACTGACTGAAATTCCGGAAACGGATGCCATTGTTCACCTGGCAGGCAAAGCACAAGATACAAAAAATGAAAGTGAGGCGGCCGAATATTTCGCCGTCAATACAGGATTGACACAAAAGATCTTTGATTATTTTTTGGAATCGAGTACACAAAAATTTATTTTCTTCAGTTCGGTGAAAGCTGCAGCAGAAAGTGTTCACGGTGAGTATCTTATTGAAGATGCTGCACCAGCTCCGAAAGGACCATATGGTGAATCGAAAATTAAAGCGGAAGAATATCTCCTCAGTAAATTGTCGCAAGCCGAAAAGCTGCAAAAGAAGGTTTATATCGTAAGGCCATGCATGATTCACGGACCGGGAAACAAGGGAAATCTGAATCTGCTGTACCAAGTGGTAAGCAAAGGGATTCCTTGGCCGTTGGGGGCTTTTGACAACAGACGCTCGTTTTGCTCCATCGATAATATTGCATTCGCGGTTGAGCAGCTTATCGTTAGAGATGATATTCCTTCGGGAATTTATCAGGTGTGTGACGATGAAGCATTATCGACCAACGAGCTTATCGGGCTTATAAACGAATCGTTAGGAAAGAAGACATTGATTTGGAAACTACCCAAAGCGTTCATGACTGCTGCTGCGGGTGTTTGTGGTGCTTTGCATCTGCCGCTCGATAAGGAACGCTTGCGCAAGTTGACGGAAAATTACGTAGTAAGCAACCGGAAAATAAAGTCGGCTTTGGGTATCGAAAAAATGCCAATATCTGCTCGAGAAGGTATCAGAAAAACACTGGAAAGTTTCAAAAAGGTTGAAAGTTAAAAATCTAAACAAAATGTCGCAAGTTGACTATTTGCGTAAT
>JAAZMQ010000378.1 GCA_012798745.1 Bacteroidales bacterium | reverse complement strand
CCTTCCCTATTTGTAGGACAGTTTCGAGTTAGACAAAATTATTAACTTTGTTTGGCAAAGGAACAACAATGAAAAAGAAAGTACACAGCGAGTCAGAGAAAGTAAAGGCTGTCCATCAGTTAGAAAGTGGAGTGGATGCCGTAGTTGTAGCGCGTGAATACAACATTTCCAGGGCAACCCTTTATAATTGGAAGTCCAAGTATAGTGGAATGGAGATCAATCAAGTTAAACGTCTCAAAGAGTTGGAAGATGAGAACCGCAAGTTGAAACAGATGTATGCTGATCTTGCTCTCGACAACAAGATACTGAAGGAGATCATCGAAAAAAAACTCTAGAGCCCGAGGTAAAGAAGGAACCGGCAGGAGAGATAGTGGAAGAATATGGTGTAAGCATCTCTCGGGTGTGCAAGTTGATGGACATCCATCGCTCCTACTTCTATTATACTGACAAGAAAGATGACACTGAAGTTGAAGAGGCAATCCGTGCTGCCGCCGAGTTCGGTGATGGCTTCTGGAAAATTTATTCAAGGTTGAGGCGTGAGGGTAAGCCATGGAATCACAAGAAGGTTTACAGGGTTTACAAGGCAATGCACTATGAGAAACGAAGCCGATTGAAGAAACGTCTGCCTGCAAGGGTTAAGAACCCTCCGGTTATGCCTGAAGAGCCCAATGTAACCTGGTCAATTGACTTTATCAGTGACAGGATTGAGTGCGGAAGGCAGTTCCGTGTTCTTAACATCATAGATGATTCCTGCAAGATTGCCGTAGCGCAGGAGATATCGATGTCCATGCCGGCAAAGCGTGTCATTAAAGTTCCGGAAAAAATCATATGGCTTAATGGCAAACCAAAGAACATACGCTGCGACAATGGTCCCGAGTTTATCTCTCGGGTGTTCAAAGATTGGTGCAAAGGTAATGAGATAAACATCATGTATACTCAGCCAGGCAAACCCACTCAGAATGGTTACATTGAACGCTTCAACGGAAGCTACAGAAGGGCTGTACTTGACAGATATATTTTTCGAAACTTGTCTGAAGTCATCGAACTGACTGAGGCCTGGCGGAAAGACTACAACGAAGAACGACCGCATGAGGCGTTGGACAACATGACGCCCTTCGAGTATAAAAAAGAACCGATAAAACGAAAGGAAGCAGTATGACAGATGTTCTGACAAGCAAAGGTAATACTGGCCGCTACAGCGGGCAAGGCCAAAACGAGTGCCCTTACGGGCAGTCTTGCCCGCTGAATCGTCTAGTATTGGGAATGGCTTATCAAAAATCTGTCCGACATCATAACATTAAATACATAAATCACTAATTTAGCAGTCTAATCAAAGACTGTCCTAAAAAGGGGTAGCTTACAGTGATTATATAATATTATTCTTTATTCAATTATTAACTTGTACAATATTTAAAAAATTATGAAACGTTTTGTATTTATTTTACCTTTATGTCTTTTTTTATTTATGTGCGGTAATGACAAAATTCCACAGGATGATATTGTTTGCGGTCCAGAGGAAAGAAGTTATGAAATGAATAATGGGATCATATCTCGGAATGTTTTGGAAAGTTATCTTTCGAGGAGTATAACTCAGGCTGAATTTTTAACAAGTGAAGGTTTTTATAATGATGGAATTTATCGTTATAAAGAAGACGATATTCGAATGCTTAAAAACATAGGAGCCAAATTTATAGGACGATCTATTTATTCATGGGATACTCCCCAGAATTTTAACAATCCTGCTTTTCTTGCTAATGCCGAACGAATAATTCGGGAGATGCACCGGGATGATCCGGATATAATTTTTCAGGCTGCGATATTCGAGATTGTGTCGACCAAGGTAAATTCTGTTGCTGTTCCTGCCTGGGTGTTCGAAGAGTTTGGGTTGGCTGTTGAAGAAAGGAATTTTTCGTATGCCGATATGTTAAATCCAAACGGTCAATTTGTTGATCATTGGGGATCAGGGGCTAGTGTTCCCGATATTTCCCGGCTTGAAACGAGGATGTTTTTTTATTTTATGGCAAGGGAATATATGGAAATAGGCATAGAGGCGATTCATTTTGGTCAAGTTGAACTCATGGCAATGACAGATAAGGACAATAACTATGCGGCATGGGATGATCTTCTTACCCGAGTTAGAGAGACAGCAATGGATATTGCGAGACGGGGTACCGTTTTGTGCGATGGTCACTTACCTTCTGGTGGGATTGTTGTAAATGGGAAATTACTGTTCGATTTTGTTTCTTTTCCGATGCGACCAAAGGAAATCTGTCAGTATCCGCAAAAGGCCGAACTTAAAAAATATTATTTGGATGCCATTTATGGGAGGACTAAGGGAGGGACTACTCCGAGCGGTTGGCATTGTGAGCACAGCCTTTATCTTGTTGAATTTGATAATTTCGGGATCAGCGATCATCCGGGGTCATGCAATTTGGCAGATCATTTTGTATGGGGGTATGATGAGATAACGTGGTTTTCTCTTCAACCCGAGGCTTATCGCAAGGAATTTTTGGAATATGCCCATGATTGGGTCAGAAAGATTGATCCCAATGGTTATCTTCAAATGCCGGGGAGCAGGGTAATTACAGGAGCAGCAACCAATCGATTTCGTGCTAATACGAAGGGCCCGCTTTGTCCTGAAGGGAAAAACGTGGAAGAGACAATCAAAATGATATGGAGCAAATGAAAGACATAATAAAATTTATTGCCATTATAGTTATGCTATTTAGTTTTCCCTGTTATGGAAAAGAAAAGGCAATGATTCTCGATTGGCAAATCGGATATCACAAGGATGAACATTCAGAGCCTCATAAATGGATGGCTGCAACAGTTCCGGGGGCTGTGCAATTAGACGTAATGAAGGCTGAAAATTACAAACAACCTTATTGGTATGACAACAATGTTCAGCAATTTGATTGGATGGAAGATTATTATTTTACTTATAAGGCTTTTTTCAAAAAACCCTCATTTTCTCCTGATCAACGAGTGTTCTTTTTTTCCAAAGGAATTGATTATTCATTCAAAATTATCCTAAACGACATTCCGATAAAAGAACAGGAAGGCATGTTTAGTTATGTTGATTTGGATTTGACAGACTATTTGAAAGAAGAAAACGAACTAAGGATTATTGTTTTCCCGGTTCCTAAGACAGGTGTATCTTATCAAAGGAAAACGGAAAGTTATCGTCAAAATGCCCGTGAAAGTGTTAAACCGGCAGTAAGTTACGGTTGGGATTGGCACCCTCGATTAGTTACTCGGGGGATTTGGGACGAAACTTATTTAGTAGTTAGGAATGTTTCCCGGGTTACAGATTCGGATATCAGTTATAAGTTAAATGAGGATTTGTCTATTGCAGACATTAGTATAGATTTAAAAGGTTCTTGTCTTGAAGGGAAAAAGTTTGAATATTTTTTAAAAGACCCGACGGGTGAAATAGTATTTCATCACAAAGGAAGATTTTCCACGGATAGTCAACGGCTTCAATTTACATTAATGCATCCTTTATTATGGTGGCCGGTCGGCTATGGTGAACCCCATCTGTATTTAAGTGAAATTCATTTAATGGATTCCTCCGGTAATTTTATTCAAAAAGACGTTGACAGAATAGGTTTTAGACAAATTAAATTGGTAAAGAATGAAGGTGCCGAGATGGTTAATGTCAATTTTCCCAAAACGCGAGATCCTTTTCCCGCTCAATTGGAGATTAACAATCGACGGATTTTCGCAAAAGGCACTAATTGGGTGCATCCCGAAATATTTGTAGGGCTAATTACCCCTGAACGATATAACGAGCAAATTTTATTGGCGAAACGAGCAAATTTTAATATTTTGAGGGTTTGGGGTGGAGGGATTGTAAATAAAGAATCTTTTTTTGATCTATGCGATGAAAACGGCATATTGATATGGCAAGAATTTCCTTTAGCCTGTAATAACTACAGCAATGACGAAAAATATTTAAAAGTACTGGAGCAAGAAGCAACGTCAATAATCAAGAGAGTAAAAAAGCATGCATGTTTGGCCATTTGGTGTGGTGGTAATGAATTATTCAACAGTTGGAGTGGAATGACTGATCAATCCTTGGCATTACGATTGCTAAATTCCCTTTGTTTTCGATTGGATCCATCCACTCCTTTTATGTATACGTCTCCTTTATATGGGATGGGGCATGGTCATTATCTTTTTTATGACAAGAACACAAGAGAAGATGTTTTTCAATGGATGTCGATGTCCAACTTCAGTGCCTATTCAGAGTTTGGAGTACCCGGGGTTTCGAATTTAAGCGTTTTAAAAAGTTTTATACCTTCTGATCAATTATTTCCTCCGAGAGAAGATACTGCATGGGAATTTCATCATGGATTATATGCTTGGCAAGAAGATAGTTGGCTTGAATTACCCACTCTTGAATATTATTTTGGGGAAATAGGTTCATTGGAAGAACTTGTTTCATACAGTCAATTATTGCAATGCGAAGGGGTTAAATTTATTTATGAAGAAGCCCGAAGGCAAAGGCCTTATTGCAGCATGGCTCTTAATTGGTGTTTCCAAGAACCCTGGCCTACTGCCGCAAATAACAGTCTGATTAATTGGCCAAACGATCCAAAACCTGCTTATTATCATGTCGCCAATGCTTGTCGGCCTATATTGGCAAGTATTCGTTTCCCAAAATTTCAGTGGGAAAAGGAAGAGGAATTTTCTTGTGACGTTTTTATGCTAAACGATACTTACTCGAAAGTGGAACCGGCCAGAGTTTCAGTTGTGCTTATTTACGATAAAGGGAAAGAATTAAATCTATTGGATTGGGATTTTAATGGTGCTAATGGCTTTCAAAATGTAAAGGGACCTTCTATAAAAATCAAGTTACCCAAAATAGAAAGCCAATTATTTGCAGTTAAAATTAGAGTTGTTGGGAAAGAAGAATATAATTCAACCTACATTCTTTTGAATAAGAGCGATAATGCTTCAAAAATAATACCTCCCAAATCCTATTTTAAAGGGGAAACGGATTTTCAACTGTGAATAAAAAGTTTGATTTCTCTCAGAAAGCTTTCATTTTTTGGTCCACGTTGCAGGAGAGTCTTAGTGATAATAATTAAAAGAATATTGTTTTTCTTTGGTGAATGACTGTTTTTTTGAACTTGACTGCAAATATTGGGATTAAATAATAATTTGCGATACCGGATAAGCAATTCGCTGTAAGTTCAATTAGTTAATGCAAGTGGATAGGTGATACCATCGCGTTCTATCGCAGAAACAAGGGCAAATTACATCCGGACACGACGGTTTGTGATGCGCATACCAAGTATCCTCTTTTGTTTTTTATAAATTTGCTCCTTATTATTAACGTGCAGAAAAACGGTAAACAAAAATATTATTCAATCGTGCTGCGGCAGAAATTTGCAGTACGATTGGAATTATTGATAAGCAGTACCTCCATAAACAAATAATTAAAAAATGAAAAAAATAACATTAGTATTAGTTCAATTTGGTTTGTTACTATTTTTGGGCTGCAAAACATCAAGTAAGGATAACCGATGTTTTGACAAAATCGCATCCGTGGATTTTTCGCAAGTCTCGATAACGGATAATTTTTGGTCCCCACGACTAAAAAGTCATGTAGCCATAACTTTGCCTGTTTGTATAGATCAGATCGAACACAAAACAGGAAGGATTCGTAATTTTGAAAATGCGGCTAAAGGAACCGGAGTGCATTCGGGTATTTTTTTTGATGATTCCGATGTCTATAAAGCATTGGAGGGAATGGCTTATAGTCTGATCAATAATCCTAATCCGGAATTAGAAAAAAAAGCAGATGAGTGGATCGATAAAATTGCTGCAGCTCAACAACCTGATGGCTATATCAATACATTTTATACGCTTACGGGATTGGACAAACGCTGGACAAACATGGATAAACACGAGATGTATTGTGCGGGACATATGATTGAGGCTGCAAT
>JAAZMQ010000283.1 GCA_012798745.1 Bacteroidales bacterium | reverse complement strand
GAAGGCTGCATCCGCGCTATTGCCCACGCTTATACCAAAGACGGCGGTCTGGCCGTATTGAAAGGCAATATCGCAAAAGATGGCTGTGTGGTAAAAACAGCCGGCGTTGATGAAAGTATCTGGAAATTCAGTGGAACTGCAAAAGTATTTCATTCGCAAGAAGAAGCAAGTGAAGGTATCCTCAACGGCACTGTTCAGGCAGGAGACGTTGTGGTCATCATCTACGAAGGCCCCAAAGGCGGCCCCGGCATGCAGGAAATGCTCTACCCTACATCCTACATCAAATCGAAACACCTGGGAAAAGCATGCGCGCTGATTACCGATGGGCGATTTTCGGGAGGAACATCGGGGTTATCCATCGGACATATCTCTCCCGAAGCTGCAGCCGGCGGAAACATTGGGCTAGTAAAGAACGGCGATATCATCGAAATCGACATCCCCAACCGCACCATCAACCTGAAAATATCCGATGAGGAGTTGACAAAAAGGAGGAAAGCAGAAGAAGCCAAGGGAAATGAGGCCTTTAAACCGATTCGCGACAGAAAAGTCTCAAAAGCATTAAAAGCCTATGCATCGCTGGTGAGCTCAGCCGATAAAGGCGCAATCAGAATAGTAGAAGAATAAAAAATATAATTCGGAGAATAGTCATATGGAAGAAAAATCGCATATACCGATTGTAACGGGAAGCGAAGCGCTAATTCGTTCGCTCATAAACGAAGGGGTAGACACTATTTTCGGCTATCCGGGCGGCGCAGCCATCCCTATTTTCGATGCGTTGTATGATCATAAAAACGAAATCAACCATATCTTAGTCCGCCACGAACAAGGGGCGGTTCATGCAGCCGAAGGTTACGCACGCGCCTCCAAAAAAGTAGGCGTTGTGCTAGTTACCTCGGGACCCGGTGCAACAAATACCATTACCGGCATTACCGATGCCATGATGGACAGTATACCGTTGGTAGTAATCACCGGCCAAGTGGCTTCTTCCCTATTGGGTACCGATGCTTTTCAAGAAGCCGATGTAATCGGTATAACCCAACCCATCACTAAATGGGCTTATCAAGTTCGACGTGCCGAAGATATCGCATGGGCAGTCTCCCGGGCTTTTTATATCGCAGCAAGTGGCCGTCCGGGACCGGTGGTATTGGATATTGCCAAAGATGCCCAAAACAACAAAACGCCCTACACGTATCAAAAAACCACCTTTATCCGCAGCTATCAACCCACCCCCGATATCGATGAAGAAAGCATCAAAAAAGCTGCAGAGCTCATCAACCAGGCAAAAAAACCTTTTGCATTGGTGGGGCATGGCGTTATCTTGGGAAATGCCGAGAACGAACTGAAAGAGTTTCTAGAAAAAAGCGATATTCCATTTGCATCAACCGTTCTCGGACTTTCGGCCATCCCCTCTTCCCATCCCCTGAATCAAGGAATGCTCGGCATGCACGGGAATATTGGTCCTAATATGAAAACCAACGAATGCGATGTTCTCATTGCTATCGGCATGCGCTTTGACGACCGCGTAACAGGAAATCCCAAAACTTACGCCAAACAGGCGAAAATCATTCATTTCGATATTGACCCGGCCGAAATCGACAAAAACATCAAAGTAGACGTGAAAGTCATCGGAGACGTCAAGGAAACTCTACCACAAGTCACCCGATTGCTGAAAGAAAACAGCCATAAAGACTGGATAGAAGAATTCGAACCTTACAAAGAACAAGAATATGAAAAGGTTATTAAAGACGAACTCTACCCTGAATCGGGAGAAATAAAAATGGGCGAAGTCATCAACAAAGTGAGCGAAGCAACCGGAAATGATGCCATTTGCGTTACAGACGTAGGGCAGAATCAGATGATGGGAGCACGCTATTTCAAATTTTCCCGCTCACGCAGCTTGGTCACCTCAGGAGGATTAGGTACAATGGGGTTTGGCTTGCCGGCAGGAATCGGCGCAAAATATGGCGCTCCCGAACGAACGGTCTGCGTTTTCGTTGGCGATGGCGGTTTTCAGATGACCATCCAAGAGCTGGGCACAATTATGGAATACGGTGTCGATGTAAAGATTGTTCTTT
>JAAZMQ010000282.1 GCA_012798745.1 Bacteroidales bacterium | reverse complement strand
TTATATAATGTATCATCCAAATCAAAAACGATGACTTTGTTTTTAATCGACATAATTTTTTACTAAAATTTCGTCATCATAACGCAACATCAGAAGATTATCTTCCCAATCTTCGAAATAATTTATATTTTCGTTTAAAAAATATTCTTTTATAAGCCACTGAGGATAATTGGCTCCGGCTAAGTAAGATAAAGGATACCCACCTCCAAAACGAGGATTGATTTCTATGCCCACTACATTCTGTGTTTTTTTGTTCAAAAAAACTTGAATAGTCAAACAGCCTATAGCCCCTTCAATAAAGGAAAGTTTTTCTTTAAACAAAGGAATGATCTTATTTTTTCGAGTTACCCCTTTATTAATTTCACCACTTCTTACAAAAATTCTTTTTCTTGGAACCACACAGCATAGAAAGCCTTTTTGATTGTAATATGCATCTACTGTGTATTCATCATGTTCTTCGGGATCAATATATTCCATGAATATTAGTTTTTGGTTAGAATAATGATAAGGTTGCAATTCTTCCGCAGATTTTATCATAAAAGTGTCTTTGCTCCGACTTCCGTCATAAGGCTTGATAAAGAGAGGAAAAGTAGGATTTTCTTTATTCATGATTCTTGAAGTAGAAATTCCTTGTTGATTAAAAAAATCGTTTATGATTCTTTTATCTCTACATATCCTCACAAATTTTTCAGAAGATATTATAGGAATAATACCATTTTCTTCAAATATCAATTTATTTGCGGCTAAAACCATCAATTCTGTATCGATGGTTGGGATAATCATTCCGATATTCCATTCTTTGCAGATCTCAAGCAATTGTATCACATATTCTTTATCAGTGACCCTGACAATTTTTCGATAACCATCGGAAACATGGCAAGCCGGTGCTAAAATTGGGTTCATGTCTATTGTATATACTTTTGCTTTTTCATCGAAAGCTCTTAGTTCTTTTTGAAAGGCACGAACTAGGGAAACACGTTGACCGGCGGAAGTGATGAGAATGTTATGCATAAATCGTCTTAACTATAATTAGTTTTTTCATTTTTTAATTCCCTGTAAACGGTTCCATTGTTACATGGGTTCCTGAGTTGATTCCTTCGCGTTTAAACACCTTTTCAACGGTTTTTAAAAGGATTTTAATGTCCAAAGATAACGAAAGATGATCAACGTACCATAACATCGTGTTCAAATTTCTCCTGCCAACTGATCGCGTTGCGGCCGTTCACCTGAGCCCAACCGGTCATTCCCGGGCGCGCTTCATGGCGGCGGCGCTGCACCTCATCGTATAGCGGCAGGTATTCCACGTCTTGAATTTAATCACCTTGAAAATTTTTTCGTCTTTTCCCGGCCGTTCCTGCAGGAAAAAAGCCCCCGCTCCCTTGTTGGCAATCGACAACTACAATCACATCCACATTCATAGTAAAAAGAATATCGGACTTGTTATAATGAATCTTATCATCGGTATACGAAGAAGTCGAAAAATCACTACAAAAAAAGTATTATATCATCAGTTAAAAGGGCAAATCCTCACTATCTGTATGGGTAGTAAACTTCGGCTGTTGTAAATCGAATAAGTGTGTATTGTTTAGAACAAAATTAATTCCTTTTTCGGTAAGAGTACATACAGGATATTCATTTCCATTATAGTCGGCTCTCATTTCGGTCGCAATAAAATCTTTTGCCTTTAATAATCGCATCCCTATACTAATGGCAGTATCATTAAAACCTACTTTATTCATTTTTTCTTTAAGTGCATATACGTTTGCAACATCTTCGTCTGTGTATTGTTCACCTATAATAAAGGCTAATAAAGTTAATTCATATGGTTGTAAGCCATCTGTTTGCTTTATGGGATTTTCGAGTATTTTAATTGTTGTTTTCCGGGAATAAAGAAGAGCATTTATTTTTTCAGTAATTTGTTTTTTTAAGAAACTAAAATCACTTGTTGATTCTGTTTTATATTTGATAATACTTTTGTGCCTAATGTCAAAAGGGAATTCAGTCCTACTCTCATCGCAGACTATCACAACATCTTTATCTGACGCAAATGCATATCCCAATTCGTACCACACATTCGGGTTATCCGTAGAAATGTCAGCAAAACATAATATCGATTTTTTAATTTTCGACTCTATTTCTTCTATAGGTACTCTCACTGAAGGATCTAAGTCAATCCTGTACGCAATCAGTTTTGCTTCTTCAATTGCAGGTTTATAAATATCCTCGAATCTTTTTATAAATTTACGATCTGAAAATGGCTGAATTACAAAACATTCATTTTCCATATTATTATTTTTTCTTTCTTAAACTGTTCATTGCGTCAACAAGTAGAATCAGATTAGTTCTGATTAAAAAAAGTTCTTTCTGTTTGAGGCCCTTTTTATTTCAGCTCTTCTCCTTTCAATTTCTGCTTCATTCATTCTTTTATCGTAAATCCCCTCATTTGAGCAGTGAATACAGACATACTTTCCTGAATTACATTTTAATTGTATCAGTTTTCTTTCAGAATCCCAGCAATGAGAGCAGTATAAAATTTTTGGAGCATCATTTTTAAGCGTTATATAAGATTCTTCGCATCTTTCGATCCGATTTTCCAAGTCTCTTGTTTTTTTAACTCCATGTTTTCATTATTAAGCCGATTAATCTCATTCTGTAGTTCCAACGCTTGAGCACTTAATTCAATAAGATGTCTGTATAAATCGATATTATCCGCTTTCAGGACAACATTTGCAATGTCTTTTATTCCTTCGTATAGTCCCATGATCTCAAATATTTATTTGCCTAAATTACTACGCTTAAATAAAAATACGCCACTTATTCAAACTTGCTCTGTCTAATGGGCGTATAACAATATTGTGTGGATTCTTTCATCGTTTTGAAGAAACTATGTATTGCGCAATTTATCATCCGAAAACAGAATTGTTGGCGGAAACAACAACCGTTTTGGGTGAACCAATTGCAATTGCAACAGCTAATGGTTGGTTATAATTGTTCAATTCTTCAATCCCGCCAATTACTTTACCATATTCGTTTCTCGTATCTTTTAATTTTTCATCATCATCAAAGAAACCAATCAGATTCCATTGGGGAGTTTTTTTGTTTATAATACGAATAAGGCAGGCAACTTCCCGACCAAATCCTCCTGCACCATATATTGCAATATCTTTCATTTTTTTAATTTCCATTAAACGGTTCCATTGTTGCACTTTTTTGCGAATTGATTCCTTCGCGTTTAAACACCTTTTCAATGGTTTTTAAAAGGATTTTAATGTCCAAAGATAACGAAAGATGATCAACGTACCATACATCGTGTTCAAATTTCTCCTGCCAACTGATCGCATTGCGCCCGT
>JAAZMQ010000281.1 GCA_012798745.1 Bacteroidales bacterium | reverse complement strand
ATTAAGAATATAAGATATTTTCGACTTGATGGATTCAATTTCCATTTTTTGTTCTTCGGGCGTTGAAGATGGATTAAGTTGATAAAAAATAATATAATTTTCGAAATCTCCCGAAGGTTTAGTTACGTCACCATATCCGCTGCATACATATCTCTTATCAAAAAGATATTCAACTGTATAGTTCCGATAGATATAATTAGCCATTACTTTTCTAATATTTCGATTAGACCAATGTGTGGGTTATATAAAAAGCATACTTTTCTCATATTAAAAGCTATAGCCGGAGTTGGTTTAACTACAATCACAAAATGTTTTGTTTTTAATTCGGCAATGCTTTTTTCTATATTTTCTACTTCGTAACAAATGTGATAAAGTATTGGACCGTTTTTTTTCAATATATTTGATACAGGGCTTTCATTTCCATCCAGAGGGGCGATCAATTCAATGGGATGATTATTTTCATTGTTAATAAATAAAAGTTCAACTTTTTGAATTGGATCTATAATTTTTTCTGAAAGAGCATGATAACCTATTCTTTCAAATTCTTTCAAACTTTTCTCAATAGATTTCGTTGCAAACCCGTAATGATGAAGTTTCATAATTACATCTCTATTAAATCAGAAATATAGGTATCCTTTAAATCAAATATTGCGGAACCCCAAGAAAGTCCTCCGCCAAAGCCGCTTATGAGTACGTTTTTTCTCTCCTCATGCCAGTCTTTCAATTCGCTCACGATAGTTAATGGGATACTTGCCGAACTGGTATTCCCAAATCGATCCAAACAATACGGCACTTTTTCTTTTGGATATTTTAATTTTTTAATAAAAAAATCAGTCATGAATTTGTTTGCCTGATGGAAAACAATTTTGTCAATATCTTTCAATTCGAAATTGAATTTTTCCGTGATTTCTTTAATACTTTTAGGCACAACCCTCATTGTGAAATTAAAAACATCCAATCCATTCATATATACCTGGTTGTCATTTCCTAAACTACCGTCCTCTCTTTCATACACTAGAAAACTTTCTGGAGTAGTGGGGTTTCTGCAAGCGCCCGCTTTGATATATACAGCATTCCAACCCGATCCGTCTGTTTTCAGTAAACTATAAAAATTGCTACCTTCTTTTCTTTCGAGAAGCGTTGCAGTTCCTGCATCACCATATAGCAGAGCATTGGTTTTATCTGAAGGATTTACGATTTTTGAAAATGTTTCTCCGTCCAGGAGTAAAACTCTTTTCACTTCAGGCAAATTCAGATAAGTAAATGCCGTGGTAAGGGCATAGACATATCCACTGCAAGCCAATCCGATATCAAAACATGCACACTCTTCTCTCAAACCCAATCTGTATTGAAGAATAGGTGCTGTGGCTGGAATTATATAATCCCCTGTTTGTGACATAAAAATGAGCACATCAATGCTTTCCTTTTCAATTTTTAGGTCATTCAATAGTTTTTCTGCCGCCCGAAAACAAAGATCGGAAGCAGTAACATCTGCATCTGCAATCCTCCTTTCTTTAATTCCGACAGAATTAATCACTTTTTCCAGTTCTTCTTCAGGGAAAATATGGGTCAAGCTCTCATTCAATACCGTATTTTTTGGAACACAAGCTGCTATACCTTTTATGTATACATCTGGGATGTGAAAAAAAGCCATAATGATTTCCTATTTGTGGTTGTTTACTATATTATAGATGTCTCTCACTGTTACAGAGTTTTTCAAATCGTTGTTTGTGAGTTTCACATCGTATTCCTCATCTATAACTGCTAATAGGGCTAATGCAGTAAGTGAGCTCCACTCATCTATATCCTTAAATTCGGTATCCATTGTGAGCTCATTATCTTCTATTTCATCAAAGATCGAAGCAAAATTCTTTACAAATTCGATTTCGTTCATATTTTTTTTCGTTTTAATTAAAAAATCAATTTTTTTGCTGGAACTCCAATATAGGTTCCCTCATTTTCTATACTTCTTAACAAAATGGCTCCAGCACCAACGGTATTTAAATTTCCAATATTTTTGCACTGAATTACGCCACAATTAAAACCAAAATAATTTTGATTTCCAATAGTAACCATACCTGAAATTTGAGCGTTTGGGCTAAATATATTATAATTTCCTACTTTTACATCGTGTCCTAATGTAGCCCTTGTGTTGAAAATATTGAAACTACCCAATTTTATATCGCAGCTGAGGATAACATTTAGTGAAAAGATATTTCCTTCTCCAAGTAAAATGGTATTTATGTCTAAAAATTTTACTGAAGGATGAATAATATTTGGAAAAGATATATTGTGATTGCTGATTTTTTCTCTAATAACTTTCAAATGGTGTGTATTCCCCAAAGCAATAGCTACTTCAATAGGTTCATTTATGGTATTTAATTCCTCAATCTTTCCTCGAACAGGACCATAAGTATTTTCAGCCAAATCTTCATTGTCATCAAAATAACCAATAAAGTCATATGTTTCTTTTTTACTTTCCAGCATATCTTTCCAAATGCAAAAAACTTCTTTGCCAAAACCTCCGGCACCAATAATTGCTATTTTTTTCATTTTTTTAATTTCCATTAAACGGTTCCATTGTTGCACTTTTTTGCGAATTGATCCCTTCGCGTTTAAACACCTTTTCAATGGTTTTTAAAAGGATTTTAATGTCCAAAGATAACGAAAGATGATCAACGTACCATACATCGTGTTCAAATTTCTCCTGCCAACTGATCGCATTGCGCCCGT
>JAAZMQ010000385.1 GCA_012798745.1 Bacteroidales bacterium | reverse complement strand
TTAGATGAAAGTATTTTATAAGAAATTTGGCTAAGCAAAAAGTTGCATTTATAACTCGAATTCAGGAAATATAAAATACTTAATGAAGAAAAAAATCCTTTCGGGCATATTTGCCCTTGCACTCCCGATAATCGCTGGTTATGGAGTGAGCAAAAGTGTGAATGGCAATGCCGATCTGAATGATTTGGCATTGAGTAATGTGGAGGCGTTGGCGGATGCAGAAAGTGGTGATCCTTGTGGTGGTCCAAAAAATGATGGTGGAATGTGCGAATCTAAAAATACTGTAAATTGCAAAGATAACTACGGATGCCGGTAATTAACCACAAAACAATTGGTTCCCAAAAGGATGCTTTTACCAAAATAGCACCTTGTGGGTTCGCTTAACATGCATCTCCAAGGGTGTGGGAATAATTCCCACACCCTTGGGAGAAATAAAACTTTTTTATAATGAATTATAAATTTTCATTTTTCATACTATTTGCAGGTATTCTTTTTTCTGCATGCAATAAAATGAAGAATAAAGAAAATACGTATTCTGAATATCTATATATAGATAGATTCAAAGAAATTGAGGTTAACGAAATTCCTTTAGATTTTGTTGATAATAAAAGATATATTCTTCTTTATTCTGATGATATTGATTTACAATTTAAATTCATATCAAAAATTACAATAAAGGAAGATCTGATATATATCATGGATGGAATTTCAAAAAAACTCTTGATTTATGACAAAAAAACAGGAAAGGCTTTAAATCAAGTTGGGGAAAGAGGCAATGGACCTAATGAATATATAGATATAAGTGATTTTGATATAGACGAAAATGGGAACATCTATGTTATTGACGGAAATCTTGACAGGCTGTTTATCTATGATAATAATCTATCTTTGGTTAAAAATGAAAAATTACCCTTTGAGGCAGATGCTGTTAAGGTGCTAAACAACGGAAATTTTTTATTTGGGCTCTCTTCCTGGAATAAAGGACAAAATGAAGGTGACATGGTTATTTTAACAAATGATAAATTTCAAACCTTAAAAACACTGATAACATACGATGAATTTATTGATGATTCTTATTGGATATCAGAGTATTACTTTACGCCAATAAATAATTATATTCTATATAATAGGCCTCCTTATAACACTGTTTATAAGATAGATGATCAAGGAAATATTGTGCATTCTATACATTTTGATTTTGGTAAAGAGGACGTTCCTAATAAGGAAAAAAAAGATATAGAAAAAAATTTGAAAAATTTCGAGAATTACAATTTATTAAAAGGGATAACAATTGTCGAAGATGATTATATAATAGGTATTTTCAGGAAAAAAGGAGAGAATAGAGCTTTTTTTATAGATGCATTAAACAATGTTTTATACTTACTTCCTGAGAGAAGAACAAGTGATCAGAGTGATGTTTTAGGATATTTTGAGAAGACTTTAATAAGTTGCATTATACCTGGAAGTGAGAAAGCTAATTCAAAAGAATTACCAAAATATATAAAAGAAGAACTCGATAATGGAAATTTTGTCCTTTGTCTTTATCAACTTAAATAATTTATAAAAAGAACATTAATTATGAAGAATACTGGAATTACTAACCTTACCGGGACACATAGTTAAGCATAAAAAGCTTGTTTTTTATTCGTCATTCAACTGTGTACCTTTTGGTTTATCCTGAGGATCTTAGTTCACTTTTTCCCCATCCTTAAAACAGGGATACCTTACCTTATTTTATTGGCAGGTTTGGTGAAAGCAATTTGGGGTTTAGGGCAGCTCTACGGTTACTTTCCATCGAAACATGCCTTATTCAAAACTACCGGCTCGTTTCTCAATCCGGGTCCTTATGGCGGATTTATTGCTTTAATCTTTCCTTTGGCTCTACATTATGGGTTGTATGATAAAAAACAAAATAAATTCCTGTCCGGGTTTTCCCTTGCATCTTATCCGTATCAACCGACTATATGGGTCTAGCAATTTGGGTTATTTTAGAGATAAAACGATTATTATAGGATAATTTAACTATGAATTTCGAATATTTAACTTGAATTATAGGGAGATAAAAAATAAATGCGTATCTTTGAAACGTTTCGATTGCCAAGTATAATTTTTACCAAAAATTAAATCACTTTGGCCCAAACAAAATCCTTATCGATGGTCAACTTGACAAAACATACTAAAGGAGCAAAGGTGAAGAGATTTTGACGAAAATAAAAATAACATACAGGGCGGAAAATATCGTTATGAAACCTGCCTCCCGCATTTATTTTATTCTCTTTCTTTTTTTAATAGCTTGCCACAAAAATATGTCCACGGAAAACAAAAATGTGTTTTCCGTAGAAATGGTCACCCCTACTCTAATCGATTTCAATGAATTAGTTGATGAAGTATCTTGGATTATGCTGGAAAATAATCTTAATGGATACTTAAGAGATTGTTGGAAAATAATCCAACACAAGGATTATTATTATTTGTATTCATTAACCGATTTTGCAGTTTGTATTTTCGATAAAAATGGAAAATTCATCAAACGTATAGATAGCAGCATCGGCAAAGGGAGTATTGAAACACCTTGCGATATATTTATAGACGAAAAAAATGATCAATTATGGATTTTAGAAAGCAGGCATTTCATTTATAAATACACCCTGTCAGGAGAATTTATAAATCAAGAAAAATTGCCTTTTGAAGCTGTCAAAATATCGAGTATTAACGATAATTTTTTGTTTTACAACGGAGGATTCGATAAGAAATACCCTTATTACATAAGATTAACAACTTCCGATTACACTACCTTGCAAGGTTTTGTGAAAAAACCAAAGAATATCAATGAAATGAACATACCTGTCTCATTATTTACTTGTGATAATAATAAAAACGCAGTTTTTGCCCTTTTGCCCCATAATGATACAATTTATTTGGGTGAAAGTTCAAAAGGAGGATATGTATCGCCATTTTTGCATTTAAATTTTGGAGGAGACTTATTAACTTTCAGCGATTATCCATCTCAAGGTTTTAGTGATGAAGAAATGGCAAAAATCATTGTTAATAAAGAGAAAATACATAGTATCACCGGATTCAATTTTGCTTCCGGCTTATTGTTCATGAAATCAAGCGGTAAAGATAATTCATACCGGACAATCGATATCGCCAATAGAGTTGGATATAAATTTAATTCGATTCTGGACAACATTTCTGCCTTATCAGTCGTTACCGCTATACAAGGAAGTACAGGCACAAGTTTATTAATAAGTTTACCCGCAAAATCTTTGCTCGATGAATAT
>JAAZMQ010000032.1 GCA_012798745.1 Bacteroidales bacterium | reverse complement strand
CGACGTTTATTAAGGTCGGCAATCACATCTCCCATACTTTCTTCGGGTGTAACCACTTCTACTTTCATAATGGGTTCGAGTAATACCGGTCCGGCTTTTTCGGCTGCATGTCTGAATGCCTGGATGGCACAAATTTCAAACGACAACTGATCGGAGTCAACCGGGTGGTACGAACCGTCAATCAGAGTCACTTTCAGGTTATTTAATGGATAACCGGCGAGAACGCCATTCTTCATTGCCTGCAAGAAACCCTTTTGAACAGAGGGGATAAACTCTTTAGGAATATTTCCACCTTTTACTTGATCAATAAATTGAAGTTCGCCTTCAAAATCTTTATCGACAGGTTCTATGCGTACAATGATATCGGCAAATTTACCGCGACCACCCGTCTGTTTCTTATACACTTCACGTAATTCAACAGGTCGGGTGATAGCTTCTTTGTAAGCCACCTGAGGCCGCCCTTGGTTACATTCGACTTTAAATTCTCGTCTCAAACGATCAACGATGATTTCCAAGTGAAGCTCTCCCATACCCGAAATAATGGTCTGACCGGTTTCGTCATCGGTCTTAACCGTGAAGGTGGGATCTTCTTCTGCCAGTTTCGATAACCCGTGCGACAGTTTGTCGAGGTCTTTCTGGCTTCTTGGTTCCACTGCAACACTGATGACAGGATCGGGAAAATCCATCGATTCCAACAAAATAGGATGAGCTTCGTCGCAAAGGGTATCTCCTGTTCGAACATCCTTAAATCCCACAGCAGCACCTATATCTCCACATCCGATAAAATCTCTTGGATTTTGCTTATTGGAGTGCATTTGAAACAAACGCGAAACCCGTTCTTTTTTACCCGAACGCGAATTATATACATAGGATCCTGCAGCCAACTCCCCCGAATATACCCTGAAAAAGCTCAAGCGGCCAACATAGGGATCGGTCGCAATTTTGAAGACCAATGCACAAAGAGGCTCATCGGGATCGGGATGTCGAACAAGTTTTTTCGTAGGATCTTTGGGATCCAACCCCACAATTGCTCCTGCATCTAAAGGGCTGGGCAAATAAGCACAAACCGCATCCAGCAAGGGTTGAACACCTTTATTTTTGAAAGACGATCCACAGACCATTGGATTGATTTGCATATCCAAGGTTCCTTTTCTCAGAGCCCGGTTGATTTCATCTTCGGTGATGGTGGTGGGATCATCGAAAAATTTCTCCATTATTTCATCATCAAACTCGGCTATGGTCTCCAACATCTTTTCGCGCCATTCGGCAGCTTCGTCTGCTAATTCAGCCGGAATCTCCGCAACATCATAATCGGCACCCAGTGTCTCATCGTGCCAATAAAGGGCTTTCATACGAATCAAATCGATAACTCCCTTAAAATCATTTTCAGCACCAATCGGTATCTGAATAGGACACGGACGCGCACCCAGCATTTCCTTTATTTGGCGAACCACTTCAAAAAAATTCGCCCCTGAACGGTCCATTTTGTTTACGTAACAAATGCGAGGGACTTTATATTTATCGGCTTGACGCCATACCGTTTCAGACTGAGGTTCCACTCCGCCAACGGCACAAAAAGTGGCGATTGCACCATCCAATACCCTCAACGAACGTTCTACTTCGACAGTAAAATCCACGTGTCCCGGAGTATCAATTAAATTGATTTTGTACGTCTGATCTTTATACTGCCAACTTGTTGTGGTTGCAGCAGATGAAATCGTAATACCTCGTTCCTGTTCCTGTTCCATCCAGTCCATGGTCGCAGCTCCATCGTGCACCTCTCCCATTTTATGGGTAAGACCCGTATAATACAGAATCCGCTCCGATGTAGTAGTCTTTCCTGCATCGATATGCGCCATGATACCGATGTTACGCGTATATTTTAATGCTTCTTTTGAACTTTTAGCCATTGTATGTTATCTCTTCCATTTAAAATCTGAAATGAGCAAAAGCACGATTGGCTTCTGCCATTCTATGCATATCTTCTTTTCGTTTAAATGCACCACCTTGACCATTATAAGCATCCATGATCTCGGCAGCCAATTTTTCAGCCATATTTCTTCCTTTTCTTTTGCGCGCAAAAGAAATAAGGTTTTTCATCGAAATGGCTTCTTTTCTTTCTGGATAAACTTCGGTAGGTACCTGAAAAGTAGCTCCGCCTACGCGGCGTGACTTAACCTCCACTTGTGGTGTAACATTATCTAAAGCAGCTTTCCAAATCTCGAGAGCCGACTTTTCTTCATTGGGCATTTTAGTCTCAACGATTTTCAGTGCGGAATAAAAAATATCGTAAGCAAGACTTTTCTTTCCGTCGCGCATAAGATGGTTAACAAACCTTGTTACCCTTACGTCGCCAAAAACCGGATCAGGCAATACCTGCCTTTTTTTAGGTTTAGCTTTTCTCATCGTTTTAAAAATTTTACTGTTGCTTGGTTGCCTTTTTATTCGTCTTCAACGATTCCTCTGAATCATTTACTCAACCTTAATAAAACGCTGATACCAATTTCAACACCAATTAAACATGTTAACTTGACTGTGCTTTTTTAGCTCTTATCGGGCATTTATCTTGTATTTTTTGATAAATGCCGATTTAGCCCTTAGCATTTTCCTTGGGGCGTTTTGTTCCGTATTTCGACCGTCTTTGCGTACGACCGCTAACGCCGGCAGTATCCAACGTACCCCGTACAATGTGATACCGAACTCCCGGAAGATCTTTCACACGACCACCTCGCACCAAAACAATGGAGTGTTCTTGCAAATTGTGACCTTCGCCCGGAATATACGCATTCACCTCTTTCGAATTGGT
>JAAZMQ010000280.1 GCA_012798745.1 Bacteroidales bacterium | reverse complement strand
ATGCCCGATTGGGAAATTTCCAATACCTTAGCAAAATATTACATTACGACAAAAGCCGTTGAAATTGCCAAAGAGGAAAATTGATGCAATCCGCGTTTTCCGATTATTATGATTCGTCCTCTATGTTCCATGGTTTTTTACCCAACATCATGGGAACACGGTTCGATATCGTTATTATCGGAAAAGGGAAAAACGAAGCCGAAGAGGTTTGGGAAAAAATACTTTCTGAGCTAAGGCGACTGGAAAGGATGTTGAATCGATTCGACAGGGAAAGCGAAGTTGCGCAAATCAATCTCCGGGCATACGAACATTCGGTAAAAGTAAGCGAGGAAATGTGGTCAATATTGATGGATTGCCGATATTACCACCAAGCAACACTGGGATTATTCGACATCACGTTAAAAGATTTCTCAAAAGTCATCTTCAATGAAGACCAACGCTCGGTTTATTTCTCCCAAAAAAACATACATCTCGATTTCGGCGGTTATGCCAAAGGATACGCATTGAAGAAAATAAAGGATATTCTCCTTGAGACAGACATTCATCAATGTTTTGTCGATTTCGGCAACAGCTCCATCCTTGGCTTGGGACATCATCCTTACGGCAATTCATGGAAAGTAGGCATAAAAAATCCGTTCGTTGAAGGTGAGATAATAGATGAAATAGAATTAAGAGACGAATCTTTATCCACTTCAGGAAATACATCTTCATATACGAAACATATCATTAATCCCTTTTCGGGAGAATATAACGACGAGCGAAAGCTGGTGTGTGTCGTTTCCCGCAATCCGATAGAGGCCGAAGTGTTGACAACAACCCTGATGATTGCTCCTCCCGATAACAAGAAGACGATAATCAATCGATTCGATATCAATACGGATAAGACCGGAGAATATAATTTATAAGAGATAATATACATGTCGGAAAAAGAAAAAAAACAGGTAGATTTAAGTCTGCGCCAATTTATAAAAGAGTTGGGATATATAGCCGGAGGAACTGCAATTTTGAGCAGCATGCCTTGGCTGCAATCCTTTACAGTAGAAAAAGCCCGGGAAATCAATAACGAGAAAGCCCGCATAGGATTGATCGGCACAGGATCGAGAGGACAATACCATATTCACAACTTGCTGAACATTCCCCACGCCGAGATTGTGGCTTTGTGCGATAACTACCCGCCTAATCTGAAAGCCGCCTCTGAGCTGTGTCCTTCCGCAAAAACATACACGGATTACAAAAAACTGTTGGAGTCGAAAGAAATAGACGGCGTTGTCATTGCCACGCCGTTAAATTGGCATGCACCGATGGTGCTGGATTCCTTGGACGCCGGCAAACACGTTTTCTGCGAAAAAGCCATGGCACTTACGATGGACGAATGCAAAGCTGTTTACGATGCATATCAAAAGACCGATAAGGTGCTGTATTTCTGCATGCAGCGTATGTTTGACGAAAAATACATTCAAGGTATCCGGATGATTCATTCCGGAACAATCGGAGAAGTGGTGGGCGCCCGATGTTACTGGTTTCGCAATCACGACTGGAGGCGACCTGTACCTTCACCCGAATTGGAACGAAAGATCAACTGGCGTTTATACAAAGAATCCTCCGGCGGTCTGATGACCGAGTTGGGATCCCACCAACTGGAAGTCAGCAATTGGGCAACAGGATTGGTCCCCGAGTCGGTTATCGGGATGGGTGACATCGTTTTTTGGAAAGACGGCAGGGAAGTATATGACAGCGTCAACTTGGTATATCATTAT
>JAAZMQ010000363.1 GCA_012798745.1 Bacteroidales bacterium | reverse complement strand
GGCAAGGAACAAAAACGTGATGATCGAATCGGGAGGAATCACCTGGTTGTTCAATGACGAATTTTATCCGTTTAAAGGAGCCGTTTGGGCAATAAGGGAAGCTGCATCGCTGGTAGGTATGGACAAGCTGATGTGGGGTTCGGATTATCCGCGTACGATCACGGCCATTACCTATCGCATGTCTTACGATTTTATTTTAAAGTCCGATCTTCTCGACGAAGAGGGAAAACGAAAGTTCCTCCGATCGAATGCCGAGAAATTTTACGGATTCACCAATCTTGTTTCCTTGCCTTATATTAAAAATATGTCTGAATAAGGTTTCTCCTGTTGATATCTTGTTCGAAAATGATAAAGCGAGTTTTTTTGTTTGTAAAAATCACAAAAAAAGTTTTTATATAGAATAGATAAAGTTTTATGAATTACAAATTTGAGAGTCCATTGAAGGGGATTATTGTTCCCCTTGTGACGCCGCTTTTGGAAAATAATGTATTGGATTGCGAAGGATTGGATCATTTAATAAACCATGTGATTGATGGTGGCGTATCGGGGATTTTTATATTGGGTACAACCGGCGAAGCGCAAAACTTGAGCTACGAGTTAAGAAGAGAATTAATAAAAGTTACGTGCGAAAAGGTAGGATCAAGAGTTCCTGTTTTAGTGGGAATTTCCGATACTTGCATCGACGAAAGTGTTCGATTGGCAGCTTATGCCGCACGATGTGGAGCCGATGCCGTAGTTGCAGCCCCGCCTTATTACTATATTCCAGGACAAGTTGAGCTTATTCAGTACTACACGCGTTTGGTTTCAAAAATCGATTTACCGTTATTTTTATACAACATGCCGGCCAATGTGAAAATATATATTGAGCATCAAACGGTTCTTAAATTGGCGGAAAATCCAAAAATTATCGGTTTAAAAGACAGTTCTGCAAACGGCGTGTATTTTCAGAAATTGCTTTATTCTTTAAAAAATAGACCTTTTACTTTATTTGTGGGACCTGAAGAAATGATGGCAGAAACAGTAATGATGGGGGGACATGGAGGAGTAAATGGTGGTGCAAATCTTTATCCGGAGCTTTATGTAAAACTTTACCGGGCAGCTTCAACAAAAAACATTGAAGTCATTCAACACTTGCAGTCTTTGGTAATAGAAATCAGTAATTCGCTCTATACGGTAGGTAAATATGGGTCAAGTTATTTGAAAGGATTAAAAACGACATTGAATATAAAGGGGATTTGTAGCGATTATATGTCGGAACCTTTTACTAAATTTGGACAAAAAGAAAGAAATATTTTAGTCGATCGGATAGAGGCAATCGAGAGAAAAATGAATTCTTAATCGCAGAAGGTGAAAGTATGATGCAGATTCATATATTGGATATTGTTATATTTGTTGTTTTCACACTGGGAACCGTTCTTTTTGGGATTTCTTTTTTTCGGAAAAATAAAAATGTTTCCGACTATACGGAGGCAGGTGGAAGTGTGCCGGGATTTATTGTCGGTATGTCTATTTTTGCTACTTATGTGAGCAGTATAAGTTTTTTGGGTTTGCCGGGGAGTGCTTATTCCGGAAATTGGAATTCGTTTGTGTTTAGTCTTTCAATTCCCTTGGCAGCTGTTATTGCAAGTAAGTATTTTGTTCCTTTTTATCGGAATATTAGTAGTGTTTCTGCGTATAGTTTTTTGGAAGACCGATTTGGTTATTGGGCAAGAGCTTATGCAGCTGTCTGTTATCTGTTAACTCAGATTGCACGCATTGGGTCGGTACTTTTTTTGTTGGCATTGGCTTTGCATTTCATGCTCGGATGGAGTGTCTCGTCCATCATCATTGTTACGGGGTTGTGTGTTATTATTTATTCCATGCTGGGAGGAATTAAAGCAGTGATATGGACAGATGCCATTCAAGGGTTGATTTTAATAGCCGGAGCTCTAGTGAGTGCTTTTGTTTTGCTTTTTTCATTGCCGGATGGGATAACGCAGTTTTTTGTGGAGGGGAAAGCGTTCGATAAATTTTCCTTAGGCTCCTTTGGTTTTGAATTGAATGCTCAGACTTTTTGGGTAACTTTGTTTTATGGTTTGTTTATTAATTTACAGAATTACGGTATCGATCAAAATTATATTCAACGATATAAGAGTGCGAAGGATGAAAAAAACGCCCGTTTTTCTGTTTTGTTCGGAGGATTATTGTATGTGCCCGTAAGTTTGTTGTTCTTTGTTATTGGTACGGGGTTATTTGTGTATTATAAAGCTCAACCCGAATTATTGCCGGCCACTGTTGCAGGAGATCAGGTATTTCCTTATTTCATTGTCAATGGTCTGCCTGTTGGGATTACAGGTTTGTTGCTTGCAGCCATATTTTCTGCAGGAATGAGTACTATTTCCACGAGTGTAAACAGTGCAGCCACCATCATATTGACCGATTTTTTTGAGCATGGGAAAAAAGAAATTCCTGAAAAAAAGAAGATGATCATTCTATATAGCATGTCTTTTATTTTGGGGGTATTGGGAATTGGTATTGGTTTGGCAATGATGTCGGTAAAAAGTGCATTGGATGCATGGTGGAGCATGGCTTCGATTTTTAGTGGAGGAATGTTGGGGTTGTTTTTGTTGGGTTATCTTTCCCGTAAAGCAAAGGGTGTTCATGCTTTAACCGGCGTTGTTTGCGGGGTTCTGTTAATTGCATGGATGACGCTTAGCGGGCAACAATTTTTTCATAGTTATTTGACCATTGTTTTTGGAACAATGCTGATATTTATCGTAGGTTTTTTTGCAGGTCTTGTTATGGTCAGACACAACAATAAGCAATCGATTTCTAATGAGGAATGAATAAGATGAATAAGCATGTTTTTTGGTATATTATTGTTTGTCTTTTTCCTTTTCGTTTTATATTTGCGAATAACAATATCATTGTTGAACATTTTTCTACGGAGGATGGGATACCCCATGAAACCGTACATTGTGCCTTGAAATCTTCGGATGGTTTTTTGTGGTTTGGTACATGGTATGGTCTATGCAGTTTTGATGGTGTAGAGTTCAAAACATATAATAGTAGAAACAGATTTCAGGCAAATATACCGCCACGCAAGATACAGCATATTATAGAGGACAAATATGGCAACCTTTGGGTAAAGACAATTGATCACAAGCTTTATATATTCGATAAAAAGAAAGAACGGTTTTATTCCCTTTCCGATGAATTGCCGAAAGAATTTTCAGTGAATGCTCAGATCATTAAAATCTCCAAAACAAGTGATGGTGAATTTCTTTTGTTGACCAAAGATAAAGATCTGTTGCTTGCTTCGCCTACAAAAGATACACGTGCAATGGTGGTTTTATTGTATCGTTCCGATATTCAAACGGCCGATTCAAAATTAAGGCATAATATTTTGCATGAGAACGAAAAATACATCAATTGGATAGGAAAGGATTTCTCTATTATTTCTTGTCGGAAAAATAAAACGTTGGAAAAAGAAACCGCTCATTATTTTACCGAAAAACTATCCAAAATTTCTGATTTGCATTTTACTTTTTCTTGCTGTGTGAATGATATACTCTGGTTGGGAGATCAAAAAGGGAATGTTTTCGGTATAAATTTGAACAGTGGAGATATTGAATTTTTCGATCAATTGAACGGATTGGGGGAAATACAAAATCTACTGGTTGATAAATCTAAACTCTATATTACGATAAAAAATAAGGGAATTTATTGTTGCGATCTGAATTCTAATTCAATTTGTTCTGTTTTTATTTCGGCTTCATTATCCATTACAAATTCATTTTGTGACAGTTGTGGTTTGATATGGTTTGTTGCAGCCGATAATAAAGTCATATCTTATGACCCGAAGAAAAATCATGTCCAAAAATTCACATTCCCTCACGGCACAATTATCAATGAAAACGTTATTTGGCAAGATGGCAAAGAGTTGGGCATGTTTTTTTTAACCAGGTCGGGTGTGGTTGTTCAGATTGATCGTGAGTATATGAAAATGAACAGGTTGGAAGAGCGATCCGAGAAAAGTTCTATGGAAAAGTTATCTAATTTGTTATTCGATAATAACGGAATTTTGTGGCTTACTTCCTATGATGAGGGCATTTTTGGGGTTAGTTTTCCCAATCAGCAGTTCCATTTGGTTAATCCTGCTTACTTGGGGAATACCGACAACACGGAAATTTATCCGGTAGGGGTGAAAGCCCTTTTTCAGCAAGAAAATGGTGATATATGGATTGCCACCCGAATGTCGGAAGTTTTTCTTATTGGTAAAGATGGGAAATTAAAACAACATTTTTCTCGGGATAATTACCTAATCGGTAATGTATATCATATTATGCAGGACAGGAAGGGGCGTTTATGGTTCTCTACAAAAGGGAGAGGACTGGTATGTGCTATTCCGGATGAAACGAATCCCTTAGGTTTTCGATTTAAAAGGTATATACATGATACAGCTCTTCCCACATCAATTAGTGGGAACGATATTTATTACACTTATCAGGATAGAAAAGGGAGAATATGGGTATGCGCTTTTGGTGGAGGATTAAATCTATTGCAGGAGGATGGTGAGCACGTAATATTTAAACATAAGTACAACAGTTTCTCGAAATATCCCGAATATGGACAATATATGGAAGTTAGAAATATTATCGAGGATACTGATGGAAGAATGTGGGTGGGAACAAGTGATGGATTGATGTCTTTTGAAGGAGATTTCGATTCATCCGATGATATAAATTTCGAAATATATCGGAATAATTTAAACATCAATAATGACGATATTTACTGTTTGTATAAAGATAAAAACGATCAGATTTGGGTGAGCGTTTTTGGTGGAGGTCTAAATAGGTTGATAAAATACGATAAAGAGAAAAGACTTCCATTGTTTGAATCGTATGGATTGAAAAGCGGAATTAACAGTGATGTTGTTTTATCCATTGTTGAAGACAATTACGATAATCTCTGGCTTTCAACCGAAATGGGAATTTCACGGTTTAATTTGAGTTCAAAAATGTTTCGCAATTTCAATAAATACGACGGATTCCCTTCGATAAAAATGGAAGAAGGGAGTGCCATGAGATGCAATGACGGGACCATCTGGTTTGGCAGCAAAGAAGGCATATTGCAATTTGATCCCCAAAAAATAACGACAAACAAGATAGATTATCCCACCTATATCGTGGATATTAAAGTATCCAATAAAGATTTCGACGAGTGGAATACCGACAGTATTTCCGTCAAATATCTTGATAATATTACGTTGAAGCACAATCAGTCCATGTTCACCATCGAATTTGCCGCACTCAATTATTATAGCCAAAACCATATCAGTTACCGTTATATATTGGAAGGATATGAAAAGGAGTGGCATTTCAACGGCAAAAACAGAATTGCTTCATATACCAATGTTCCTCCGGGAGAATATTTATTCAAAGTCAGAACGATAGATGACGCCAATCCGGTATTGGTTTCCGAAAGAGCCCTTCGTATAAAGATTCTTCCTCCATGGTGGAAATCTACGGGGGCTTATATTGTTTATATGTTTTTTTCGGCAGTCTTTTTATATTCTTTGTTCCGATTTATTACACTTATGATAAAGATGAGAAACGATGTTTGTATCGAGCAGAAGCTTTCCGACCTCAAAATAAAATTCTTTACGAACATTTCTCACGAATTGCGTACGCCATTGACATTGATAAAAGCGCCTATTCAGGAATTAAAAGAAAACGAAAATCTTTCGGAGAAGGGGAAACAGTATGTGAATTTGATGGAAGACAGTACAAATCAGATGTTGATTTTGGTTAACCAGATTCTGGATTTCAGAAAAATTGAAAACAAAAAAATGCGATTGCATGTTTCTCCCGTCAACTTGAATATGATCATAAAATCTTTTTATGATGAATTTTTGGTTTTGGCAGAAGAAAGCGACATCGATTACAATTATCATTTGTTACACGAGAATATTATTCTATGGGCAGATAAGGAGAAGCTTGAAACTGTGATAAGAAACATTCTCTCCAACGCGTTTAAATTCACACCATCGGGAGGAAGTGTTTTGGTAACTGCGGGAATCGAAGAAGAAAAACAACAATGTTTCATACGTATTGAAGATACAGGAATAGGAATTCCTCAAAACAAATTGGATGAAATTTTTGAACGTTTTTCTCAAAGCGGCGATGTTCAAAATGTTATATATCAAGGGACAGGTATAGGACTTGCTCTATCGAAAGAACTTGTTCTTCTTCATCATGGAGAAATAAAAGTTGAAAGTGCTCAAAATAAAGGATCGGCCTTTACAGTTGAACTTCCTTTGGGGGAAAAACATTTTAAGGAATCGGAAGTGGACTTTTATATTAGCGATATTGTTGAAGGCTTACCCGATTTAGAAGAGGAAGGGAACGATGAAGTTGAAATTGAAGAATCGGCCGATGTACAGTCCGGTTTGCCTTCTCTTTTGCTTGTGGAAGACAATAAAGCCTTGTGTAATCTGATTAAATTGCAGTTAGAAGATAAATTCAACGTTTATATTGCTCATGATGGAGAAGAAGGGTTGAAGAAGGTTCATCTCTATTATCCCGATGTGGTTATTACCGATCAGGTAATGCCAACTATGGATGGATTGGAGTTGTTGAAACAAATACGAGATGATTTTCAAATAAGTCATATCCCGGTAATTCTGCTTACTGCCAAAAATGATGACAAGATCAAGATACAATCTCTTAATCTCGGAGCAAATGCCTATATAACAAAGCCGTTCAGTAAGAAACATTTAATAGCAAGAATAGAACAGTTATTAAATGAGAGGAAATTATTTAGAGAGAGATTTTGGAATAAGGATAACAATTCAGATCAACTTCCCGATGATTACGGTAAATATTTTGTAGAAAAAGACGTGGATTTTTTAAATAAAACTCGTCAAATCATAGAAGAAAATCTGGATAATAGCGATTTCAATATTGATGCGATAGCGTCGAGTTTGAATTTAAGTCGTTCTGCTTTTTTCAAAAAATTGAAAAGCATTACCGGCTTAGCTCCGGTAGATCTTGTGAAAGACATCCGATTGAACAAAGCGGTTGAACTTATGAAAAAAACCGATATGTCGATATCGGAAATTGCTTTTGCCGTTGGTTTTAAGGATGCCGGGTATTTTGGGAAATGTTTTAAGAAAAAATACAAATTGTCGCCGCGTGATTATTTAAATACTTGTAAAAAATAAATATAAACCCATTACATAAATTCTTTGAAATCGTCTTTATTTAATCAGATAATAATCGATAGAATGTTGGTACGAAAATTAAACATAATCATAACTCTGATTTTCTTTTTATTGGCGAATTACTTTGTTGCTTCACAGAATCCGTCTTTGTCTGTCGATAATGGAAAATTGATTTATAATACCGATGGTTTAGGCAACAAGGTGCTTGATTTTTCTTTTTGTGGTTATCAAAACTCAGAGGAAGACATTCCTTTGATAGAAAATAAAATTTTTGTTCCCCATTGTGAGGGTAATTCTTCTCAAGTGATCCAGCAAGCTATCGATTTTGTTGAGACTCTTCCTTTGGATGCTTCAGGATTCAGAGGTTCTGTTTTATTGGATAGAGGCATATTTACCCTTGATGAATCGTTGGTAATTCATAAATCGGGCGTAGTATTAAGAGGAACCGGTAAAAATGAAACCGTGTTGCGAAAGAATGGCGTCGATCGAAATGCCTTCATTAAGATCGAGGGCTTAAATAATATTCGGTATATCGATACGCTTTTACTTCTTTCCAACTATGTACCTGTGAATTCTCATATTTTGGGAGTAGATCGGGCGTCTCACCTTAAAAAAGGAGATAAAATAATTATATACAGGCCTTCTACTGCATCTTGGATTAAAAAACTCGGTTGCGATCATTTTGGTGGAGGCATTACGGCGCTTGGATGGAAAGAAGGCGATATTGATATTTATTGGGATAGAACCATTACAGAGATAAAAAACAACACGGTGAAAATTGATGCACCGTTGAGCATGGCTTTAAATGCGAATGATGCTGCATGTAAGATATTTGTGTATGAATGGCCGGGGCGCATTTCAAATTGCGGAATAGAAAATTTATTGCTTGAATCGGATTACGATTCGACTAATCTTAAAGATGAAGATCATTGTTGGACGGCAGTTTCTGTGGAAAATGCCTCGGATTGTTGGATCAGGCGGATTCATTTCAGGAATTTTGCGGGAAGTGTCGTAATTCTTCAGCCAACAGCGTCCAAAATAACGGTAGAAGATTGTATTGCAACCAATCCTGTTTCCGAAATCGGGGGGATGCGACGAAATACTTTTCTTACGATGGGGCAACTCAATCTTTTTCAACGGTGTTATTCCGAAAAAGGGATTCACGATTTTGGTGCCGGTTTTTGCGCGCCCGGTCCCAATGCCTTTGTGCAATGCGAAACCATGAAATCGTATAGTTATAGTGGCGCAATCGATAGCTGGGCATGCGGTTTGCTTTTTGATATTGTTGATATTGATGGGAACGATCTGGTATATAAGAATTTGGGACAAAACACCAATGGTGCGGGTTGGGGTACATCCAACAGCATGTTTTGGCAGTGTACGGCTTCCGGAATAGAATGTTATTCTCCTTCTTGCGAGAACATAAATCGGGCATATGGTTGTTGGGGGCAGTTTGCGGGCAATGGAGAATGGCATGAATCCAATAATCATATTCAGCCCAGGAGCTTGTTCTATGCCCAATTGTCGGAGCGCTTGGGAAAAGATTTCTCCGAGCGAGCAAGAATCCTTCCTTTAAACACCTCTTCCACTAGCAGTCCAACTGTTGAGCTTGCCATGCAATTAGCTCAAGAAGCTTATAAACCCAGATTAACATTGAGGGAATGGATAGAGGATAGTTTGTGTTTACCCACATTTTACGGTTACAACCTAAAAAGTATTGATCAATTAAAAGAGAATTCTGCGCTCAAACCTGGAAAAATGGTCTCCCCTATAGATATAAAGAATGGAAAAATAAGTATTGATGATCGTTTGATAACAGGTGGAAGAATCGAAGTTCAATGGTGGAATGGAAAACTGAGGAACAATTATTTATCTAAAGCAAAACCGCATATTACCCGTTTTGTTCCAGGTAGAGAAGGATTGGGGCTCACAGACAGAATCGATTCCGTGATTTCTTTTATGAATGAAAATCACATTGCGGTTCTCGATCATAATTATGGTTTATGGTACGATAGGAGAAGAGATGATCATCAGCGTGTAAGGCGAAAAAACGGTGAGGTATGGGGTCCCTTTTATGAGCAGGCTTTTGCTCGTAGTGGAAAAGGTACTGCATGGGATGGTTTAAGTAAATACGATTTAAACAAACCCAATGCCTGGTATTGGTCGAGATTAAAAGAATTTGCCGACAAGGGCGCTCAAGATGGTATTCTTCTTTTCCATGAAAATTATTTTCAGCACAATATCCTAGAAGCCGGGGCACACTGGGTAGATTGTCCTTGGCGAACGGCCAACAATATCAACAATACCGGATTTCCCGAGCCGGTACCTTTTGCAGGAGACAAAAGGATCTTTATGGCCGATATGTTTTATGACATAACACATCCTATAAGAAAAGAATTACATAAAAAATACATCAGGCAATGTTTGGATGCATTTGCAGAGAATAAAAATGTGGTGCAATTAACCGGTGCCGAATTTACCGGTCCGTTGCATTTTGTTCAATTTTGGATAGACGAAATCCGTGAATGGGAAAAAGAAACCGGGAAAGATGCGCTCATTGCACTCAGTGCCACCAAAGATGTTCAGGATGCGATTTTGTCTGATCCCGAAAGAGCATCTGTTGTAGATATTATAGATATTCGTTATTGGCATTATAAAGATAATGGATCGCTTTATGCTCCGGAAGGAGGTAAAAATTTATCCCCGCGTCAACATGCCAGATTAATGAAAGTTGGTAAGGTGACATTTAAAGATGCTTATAGAGCAGTAAAAGAGTATCGGGAAATGTATCCTCAGAAGGCAGTTACCTATTTTGCTCAAAATTATCCCGAAATGGCGTGGGCAATTTTTATGGCCGGGGGATCGTTGCCATGTCTTCCACCTATCGATGATCCTTCTTTTTTGGAAGATGCTTTAAAAATGGATATTGTCGTGAAAGAAAGTGAAGGTTGTTACCAATTGGAAGAATTCGATACAGGTGCCATTATTTATTTAGAGAATGATTTTCCCGAAGTACTTATACCTCTCGAGTCGGGATTATATCAGTTAAAATCCGTTAACGAGGCGACAGGTAAGGTTTCAATTATAGAAAATGAAATAATGGTAAAAAACCAATATACATTGCATCCTTCGAAAAACAAAGACAAAATATATTGGTTTAAACGAATTAGCCGATAATTTTTTATGTTTTAAAACATATTTATCATTTTTTCCTATTCTAATACCAAATAATACCAGTCTTTTGCGAGTACGTCTTTTATGTTTGCAGAAAGAAAAATGCAAATCATGACTACTAATAATCGATATAATATGAGTTACGTAAAAGCTGTAGATACGAATACATCAAACTTGTTGAGTGCATTTCAAAAAGGGAGTATTGAAGCATTTTCGCAATTATATGATTTATATGCGAATGTTCTTTTTAATTATGGATGCAAGTTGACAAATGACCGTGAATTGTTAAAAGATTGTATTCATGATGTATTTATCAAAATTTACAATAAACGAGAAGAATTGCATAACGTTTTGAATTTCAAATCCTATCTCTTTGTGTCTTTAAGAAATAAGTTATATGACGAAATGAGAAAAAATAATCGTCTAACAGAGAGACAAATTGATGATTATCAACCGGTTTCTCCCGATGATGTTGAAGTCGATTATATTTCTTCGGAAAAAAAAGAGTTGGTTGATACTAAAGTTTCGTTTTTATTGGATAAATTATCTTCTCGCCAGCGAGAAGCTATTACCCTTTACTACCTTGAAGAACGAAAATACGACGATATTTGCAATATTATGGGTATTAATTATCAGTCTGTAAGAAATCTTATTTATAGAGGTTTAACAAAATTGCGTACACTTGTTGTTTGAGATTTGTGAAATTGTGAAATAGTGGTGAAATAATGAGTACATTCCGTTTTTGTATTTCGTCTTAAAGAAAAAATACAAAACAGAAATTTGTGAAAAAATACGATGTAACCGATTTCTTGGTAAGCGAAAGTTTTTTGGATTATGTAATTAATAAATCCGATGTTGCCGTTGAATACTGGGAAAGAACATTAAGGCAATTAAAACATGAATATCCTGAACTTGCCGATATAGCCAAAACAGCCGAAAAGATTATCTTGTTTGAGAACGAAGATAAATCGTGTTTGTATCAGGATGAATCTGAAGATTTAAAAAAGAGGATTATTTTTTCAATTCAGAAAAACGTAAAAATCTAACTAGTCGGCCTCTCCGGTGTGTTTTTCGGCTGATTTTTTCAGAAAAGTTTCTTGCGAAATCTTTGTTTATACATAGATTTTTTTTAAAGAATCGACTATATCGTACTTCATGAATAATCGATAAAAATAGATGATTGATGATGAAAACCGCTAAAATGTTATGCCTTTTTTTGCTTTTACCGTTATTGTTGTCCGCGCAGGAGAAAGGATTGATGAATACAAGCCACAGCAATTATGTAAAGATGAGAAATGTGGATATGGAAGGTATGCGATGGACAAAAGGCTTTTGGGCAGAACGGTTTGAAGTATACAAAGATACCATGATTCTCAGTATGTGGAAAACGCTAAATAACCCTGAAATTTCCCATGCATTTAGAAATTTTGAAATTGCTGCAGGAGAGAAGGAAGGTACCCATTCCGGTCCACCTTTTCATGATGGTGATTTTTACAAATGGCTCGAAGGTGTTGCTGCGGTGTATGCCGTGACCAAAAATTCTGAATTGGACAGTTTGATGGATCGCATCATTCGGACGATTGTTAAAGCTCAGCGTGCCGATGGTTACATTCATACTCCCGTGATTATTGAGGAGAGAAAGGGAACAAGCAAGGAGACGGCGTTCAGCGACAGGTTGAATTTCGAAACTTATAATTTGGGACATTTGATGACGGCAGCTTGTGTTCATTATCGTGCTACCGGAAAACGTACTTTGTTGGAAGCGGCCATTAAGGCAGCCGATTTTTTGTGCCGTTTTTACGAGACGGCTTCTGCCGAATTGGCAAGAAATGCCATTTGTCCTTCTCATTATATGGGTATTGTGGAGATGTTTCGCACAACCGGTAATCCGGTTTATCTGGAGTTGGCAAAAAATCTTATCGATATTAGGGGAATGGTTGAAAACGGAACGGACGATAATCAGGACAGGATTCCTTTTCGTGAACAGACCACTGCAATGGGGCATGCCGTAAGGGCAAACTATCTTTATGCCGGTGTTGCCGATGTTTATGCTGAAACAGGAGAACAGAAGTTGAAAGAAAATTTGGAGTTGATTCAACAGGATATCGTCAGTAGGAAAATGTATATAACCGGAGGTTGTGGGGCTTTATACGATGGAGTTTCTCCCGACGGTACGTGTTATGAACCCGATTCCATTCAAAAAATTCACCAGGCTTACGGTCGTGCCTATCAATTACCCAACATTACTGCTCACAACGAAACGTGTGCAAACATTGGCAATCTGTTGTTCAATTGGCGGATGCTGCAACTAACGGGTAAGGAAAAATATGCCGATGTTGTGGAAACTACGCTCTATAACAGTATTCTTTCAGGTGTAAGTCTCGACGGCAAAAAGTTTTTTTACACCAATCCGCTGCGCATTTCGAAAGATTTTCCTTACGTATTGCGTTGGCCAAAAGAACGAACATCGTATATCAGTTGTTTTTGTTGCCCGCCAAATACGGTGAGAACACTCTGTGAGGCTCATAACTATGCCTATTCTGTTTCCGATTCGGGAATTTGGTTTCATCTTTATGGAGGCAATGAATTAAGTACGACATTACCAGATGGATTGGAAATACGGCTTACCCAGACGACCGATTATCCTTGGGACGGGGAAATAGTTGTCAAACTGGATGAAATTTCCGAAGAAAAGAATTTTTCTTTTTATTTTCGGATTCCTTCCTGGTGTAAGGCTGCCGTGCTGAAGGTTAATGGGAAACCTGTGGGAATTCCTTTAAAATCGGGTTCATATGCGCAAATAGAAAGAAAATGGAAAAAAGGAGACATTATTTTATTGAATTTGGATATGGAGGCGCAGTTGATAGAATCCAATCCATTGGTAGAAGAAACCCGAAACCAGGTAGCCGTCAAGAGAGGACCGGTGGTTTATTGTTTAGAATCGGTCGATGTGGAAGATGGATATGCTATCGACGATATTTTGTTGCCTGCAGACATTAAATTGACCCCACGAAAAATAGAAATTGCCAACAGTCCGCTCGTGTGTCTCGAAGGCGAGGCAAAAGTCGTTTCGGATAATACTTTGTGGGGGAATACCCTGTATCGACCGATAAAGAATAGGAAACAAACCCTATCGGTACGGTTGATCCCGTATTATGCTTGGGGCAACAGGGGAAAAGGAGAAATGACGGTTTGGATGCCGGTATCGAGATAAATGTTCAATAAAATGAGGAATAAAAGAAAAACATGGATTGTTTTGATGGTGTTGATGGCTGCAATTAAAGCTTTTTGTGCAGACATTTGGGTTTCTCCCTACGGTAACGACAAGAATAGCGGGTTGTTGCGAGAGCAACCAAAGCAAACGCTGCATGCTGCTTTGCGTCAGGCAAGAGAGATGAGACGTTTAAATGATCCATCTGTCGGAAATGGTATAAACATTTTGTTGGAGAAAGGGATATATTGTCAACCTGACCCTCTTTTAATACGTCCTGAAGACTCGGGAACACCCGGTTCCCCGACCCTTATCAAGGGGATCGAGGGCAATGGTGTGATTATTAGTGGTGGCGTAGAACTATCCGGCTGGAAACGTGCAGGCAGAGTCAAGGGTTTGCCGCCTGAAGCGCAGAATAAAATTTGGATGGTTGATGTGCCCTTAATTAATGGCAACGTGGTCGACTTCAGGCAACTGTGGATCGATGGAAGAAAAGCGGTAAGAGCGCGAAATGTTGCTGATTTCAGACAGATGGACCGGATTTTTGCCGACGATACCGAAAATGAAATTCTTTGGGTGCCGGCAAAGGCGGTAGAGAAAATAAGAAATGCACCCCATGCCGAACTTATACTTCATCAGATGTGGGCTATAGCCGTATTGAGAATTCAGTCGATCGCTTTTAGGGGTGATTCTGCGGGCATAACGTTTCATTCGCCCGAAAGTCGGATCCAATTTGAACATCCTTGGCCGAGACCGATGATTGGCGAAGGTGTCAATTCGCCGTTTTATGTCACCAATGCCCTTGGGTTGCTCGACCGACCCGGCGAATGGTATTTCAATAAAGATGTTTCGCGCCTTTATTATTATCCTATGCCGGGAGAAGAAATAAACAAAGTTTCAGCGGTTATACCCTTTGTGGAAACCCTTGTGGAAGTTAAAGGAACGGTGGACAGACCGGTGGAGCATATTCGTTTTGAGAATATTCATTTCAATCATACTACCTGGCTGCGTCCGTCTGAGAAAGGTCATGTGCCGTTGCAGGCAGGAATGTACCTGATCGATGCTTATCGATTGATACCCAAGCAGGAAAGAGGCGATGGTAATCACCCTCTGGATAATCAGGCATGGATTGGTCGTCCTCCGGCAGCAGTGGAAGTAGAAGCTGCGCATCACATCGTTTTCGAGAATTGCACATTTGAACATCTCGGTTCCTGTGGTTTAGATTTCAAGAAGACGACACGGGATACGCAAGTTGTCGGTTGTCTTTTTAGCGATATTGCCGGCAATGGTATACAAATCGGCATATTTTCCGAGACTTCCTTTGAAACCCATTTGCCCTATTGCCCTTGCAACGAACGGGAAGTTTGTAGCCGTCAGGTTATCGAAAACAATTACATTGCCAATGTGGGTAACGAAGATTGGGGATGTGTGGGAATTTGTGCCGGTTATGTGAGGGATATCCTTATTCGGCACAATGAGATATGCGATTTGCCTTACACCGGAATTAGCGTGGGGTGGGGATGGACGAGGAGCAGAAACTGCATGAGAAACAATCGGATCATTGCCAACAATGTGCATCATTTTGCCAAACACATGCACGATGTGGCCGGAATTTATACGCTATCTGCTCAGCCTTATAGCGTAATTGCCGAAAATTATGTTCACGACATTGTCCTTTCACCATATGCCCATGATCCCGACCATTGGTTTTATTTGTATACCGACGAAGGGTCTTCGTATATTGAGGTTAAAAACAATTGGTGCGATGCGGAAAAATTTTTGCAGAACGCCAACGGTCCCGGCGTGGTGTGGGAAAACAACGGTCCGATGGTGGATGATGCCGTACGTGAAAGAGCCGGATTGCAGCCGGCCTATTTCTATTTAAAGGACAAATAAAAATATGGAAGATGATGAAACGAATTGCTCTTTTTACCTTGCTTTTTATGTCGATATTCACTTTTTGCTTTGGACAGGGCACGTGGATATGGTATCCGGGCGATTACGATATTTGGTTGGGAAACGAAGTCAATAACCGACGAACCGAAAGAGGCGCATTCTTTCCGCCATTCTGGAAAATGGACAGCCATTACGTGTTGATCGAATTTTCCAACGAATTTGATTTGAAAACACCTGAAGAGATTCATATTTATGCCGAAGGACGCTATAATGTGAAACTCGATGGCAAACTTCAGGAAGGCATGCCTCAAAAAATGATACTTCCTTCGGGTAAACATACGTTGAACATCAAGGTTCACAATCAGTCCTGTGTGCCTGCGATATATGTAGAGGGTAAAACGGTGTTTACCGATTCTTCGTGGAAAGTTACTTTCGAAGACAAGGAATGGATCGACGAGTCGGGGAAAGCTTCCGACAAATCAACAACCGTGTATCAGAATGCCGCCTCGTGGAATTTCGATAGTCCCGCCCAACGTCCGTCGTTATTCAAGTTAGATCAAATGCCTATGAGTTCTTTAGGTATGACTGAAGTAGGAAAGGGAACATTGGTCGATTTCGGTAAAGAGACCTTTGGCTATGTAACGTTTCATCAGTTGCACGGCAGGGGTGAAGTAGGAATATATTACGGCGAATCGCGCGAAGAGGCGCTTTCTGTCGATAAATGCGAGACACTGGACAAGATCAGTGTAAACAACGATAAGGCCGAAGATTTTACGCTTCCCCACTCGAAAGCCTTCCGTTATGTGTATATTGAAAGCGATGAAGGTGTACATTTTGACAGTTTGTCGATGATGTACGAATTTGCACCTCTCGATTACAGAGGGGCTTTTCGTTGCAATGACGAGGAGATCAATCGCATTTGGGAGGTGGCTGCCTATACGCTGCACTTGACCACGCGCGAGGTTTTTCTCGACGGCATCAAACGCGATCGATGGGTATGGTCGGGCGATGCTATTCAAAGTTACCTCATGAATTATTATCTCTTTTTCGATTCAAACACGGTTACTCGCACCATCAACCTGTTGCGCGGCAAAGACCCCGTCACTTCGCATATCAATACCATTATGGATTATACTTTCTATTGGTTTATGAGCATTTACGATTATTATCTTTATACCGGCGATCTTCATTTTATCAAACAGATTTACCCCAATATGGTAAGTTTAATGGATTTCGTGCTCGGAAGAACCAATGCCGATGGTATGGTTGAAGGATTGCCGGGCGATTGGGTTTTTGTGGATTGGGCCGACGGATTTATGGACAAACAAGGCGAACTTTCTTTCGAACAATTGCTTTTCTGTAAAAGCTTACAGACGATGGCGCTTTGCGCAGGCATCACAGGTAACGAAACGGACGAAAAGAAGTATACGGCTTTGAGTAATGCGCTTTTTTCCAAACTCGATACTTTTTTTTGGGACGATCGCAAAAAAGCTTTTGTTCATAACCGAAAGGACGGTATAAAAAGCGATGAGGTTACTCGTTATGCCAATATCTTTGCCGTGTTGTTCGATTATGTCGACAGCGAAAAAAAACAGGCCATCAGAGAAAATGTCCTACTGAACGATGCTATCATGAAAATCACTACTCCCTACATGCGTTTTTATGAGTTGGCTTCGCTTTGTGCTCTTGGTGAGCAACCTTATGTTACAAAAGAAATTAAAGCGTATTGGGGCGGGATGCTTAAATTGGGAGCTACTTCATTTTGGGAAAAATACAATCCCGCGGAGAAAGGTAGCGAGCATTATGCCATGTATGGGCGGCCTTTTGGCAAAAGTTTGTGTCATGCTTGGGGAGCCGCTCCGCTTTATCTGTTGGGGAAATACTATCTAGGCGTATCGCCCGTAAAACCGGGGTACGAAGAATTTTCCGTCGAACCTTCCTTGGGCGGTTTGAAATGGATAGAAGGATCTGTGCCCACACCACATGGTGATATACGTGTGTTTATGGATAAAAAGACAATAAAAGTGACTTCTTCCGGTGGAACGGGGTATTTGGTATTTTCGAGTAAAAGCAGGCCAAAGACTTCTCGAGGCAAGATAGAATTTCTTGGCAACAACCGCTATCGACTTTTTCTTGATGGCGATGGGGGAGAATACATTTTAAATTACCGGGCAATACTCTGACTCTGATTGCCTGCGATTTTATCCGATTTTACAACCATGATGTAGGCGAAAAGTGTAGATTCAATCGGCCAAGTGCGACACAATATGAATTTTGTCAGCACATTAAAGGTGGGCGTAAAACAAAAAACACTTATCGAAAAATTACCGATAAGTGTTTTTTGTCAATTGGTAGCGAGAGGGGGGCACGATCCCCCGACCTCATGATTATGAATCATGCGCTCTAACCAGCTGAGCTATCTCGCCAACATATCGAGTTGAGATTCATTATCCGAATTCGGTGTGCAAAAGTAGCACAACTTTTTGAATTTTGCAACGTAAGTTCCAAAAATGTGACCAAAAATTGCATTGGTGAAT
>JAAZMQ010000279.1 GCA_012798745.1 Bacteroidales bacterium | reverse complement strand
GTGGATTTCCTACTATTGCGTTGAATTTCATATTGTCGTCGTTATTTGATTTCCAATAGGTTTTTCCCTGCTTCACCTTTTCTACAAAGTTAGCAGATTTGTTCGTGATTTGATTGATAAGATCTTCAAAATAGCGTGTGTTGACTTTAGCATTGCGGAATCCAACCAGAGTGCGTTTGGTAATGCTTTTAGCCATTGGCGTTTTGCAGATTACAAAAATGTTTTCGGCAACTACTTTGTCCCAAACTTTAGTTTGTTGTTCGGGCATGCCGTCGCCGTCAGGATATGCTGTTTTGAGTCGCGATCGGTAAATGCCATAGGCCATATAAAGCGGATAAAGCCCCGATTTGGAATTGATTTCGAGAATGCGTGCATCGGGAGCAAACACTTCTTTCGTTACTTCGCCCTGATCCACAAAGCGAGGTTTTTCGAGCGGTTGTTCAAAAGTTTCGTCATAAAACACGTAACCACCCACACAATCGCCCAAGTGCATATTGACCACGCGCCACGGCGTAAGTACAGTTTCTTTGTCGGGATTGCGAAACGTATTGAAAATGGTGGTGATGCGTCCGATACGTTCTTCGACACTCACGTTGTCGGCAGCACGTGCCATTGCCCGGATGCGTTTTCCGGCAGCCCGAAACACATCGGGTTCGTAGTATTTCTTGAATTTTTCGAACACTTCTTTGGTTACACCTTTCGGCATAAATTCTTCCCAAGATTGATCGTCAATGAGATGCGTAAAATTATCGATGGTAAGTTCTTCGTCTTCGTTGCTTACATCTGCACCATAAATCAAAAGCGGCATACGGATAGAAATGCCCCGCAGAATAGAGATGGCGGTATCGCGGTTTTTCTTTTTTTCGGCTTTTTCGGCAAGCAGACGTTTTTCTTCCTCGGTTAGATCTTCCCTTTTACGTTTCTTCTGTTCGATATTTTCCAGTTGATCGTATTCTTCGTTGGTGAAACCTTGTTTATTCAGGTCGATATCGCCGCTTTTGGGCATTGCTTTGGTGCTGCCGATGATTTTTTTGAGTCCGTCAAAATCTTTCAGCTCCACCTCTTCAAGTTGCATCAGCTGATCGTTGTTGTAAAGATAGCCGTCCTCGAATCCGTTGCGTACCACCCGTTCCACATACACTTTTTTAAGCTGTTCGAGCATTCCGTTCACGTTGTAAGGCTTCATGTGCGAACCGTCGATGGCAATAATCGGACAGAAGTTGATGAATTCGCCCATCGTTTCGCGATCGGACGAAGTGGTTTTTCCGGCTTTTGCCGAGATTTTGGCTGTTTCGGCAATTACCCGCAGGGTGCGGTCGGGAGCAAAATCGAAAACGAAACATTCTTCTTTCACTCGTCCGTTGATTTCGGCAGGTGTCTGCACGCGGAAAATGGTCTGCATGTACGAGGCCGCCGAAGTGTTGTAGGAACCGGCAAGCATAAACACGGCCGTCCATGCCGGAACGGAAACTCCCATCGTCAGCCGGCCACACGAAAGGGTGATGGTATAGGTTTCTTCGGGATGTTTGCCAATAGCATTTTGCACTTTTTTGAGCGCATCTTCATTGGCTTCTTCCTCGTCGCCTTCGCCAGCTACATTTACTATCGTGAATTGCGAAAAAACGGGGTGCTTCTTCAACATTGCACTCAATGCCCGCGCTTCCTTGACACCCGGCACCATCCAAAGCGAATGGCGAAAATTATTGCGATACTCGTCGGTGGAATAGGGATAATTGCTTTCGTCGTCCTTTTTCGAAATCAGATTAAGGAATGAGAGGACATCCTTTTTGTG
>JAAZMQ010000278.1 GCA_012798745.1 Bacteroidales bacterium | reverse complement strand
TTTTTCGTCAGTTTGTTCTTGATGCCGAACGTTTGGAAATGGATGCCAACGGTCGGATTCTGATTCCCAAACGATACTTGCAGATGGTTGGCATTGATTCTGATGTCCGATTTTTAGGTGTGGATGATACGATTGAAATTTGGGCAAAAGAGAAACTGGAAAAACCATTAATCCCTCCCGAAGAATTTTCTACAAAAATACAAGAAATGATGAACTGAAATTTTATCGGTTTATCATTGTAATTGGTTAAAAAAATGAACGTTTATCATACACCTGCCTTACTTAACGAGAGTATTGATGGATTGAATATCCATCCGGACGGAGTGTATGTGGATGTGACATTTGGCGGTGGGGGACATTCGAGGGAAATTTTGAAAAGATTAGGAGAAAAAGGTCGTTTGTACGCTTTTGATCAGGATGCGGATGTGTGCCGAAACCGTATAGATGATCCGCGTTTTGTGTTGGTTAGAAGTAATTTTCGTTACTTAAAAAATTTTCTTCGTTATTACAACGAAGAACGTGTGGATGGCATTCTTGCCGATTTGGGGGTGTCGTCGCATCATTTTGACGATCCTGAACGAGGATTTTCTTTTCGTTTTTCAGGTCGGCTGGATATGCGGATGAATCGTTTGGCAAAGAAAAAAGCGTCGGATGTACTGAATGAGTATTCCCAGGAAGAGCTTACTCGGGTTTTTTCTTCGTATGGAGAACTGAAAAATGCAGCGAAGATAGCGGCGTCTGTGGTGAAATTCCGAGAAAGTGAAAAAATAGAAACGGTGGATGACTTTGTCGGCATTCTCCAGCCTTTTGTTTTTAAGGACAAAGAAAAGAAGATACTGGCACAAGCTTTTCAGGCGCTGCGTATTGAGGTGAACGACGAAATGAACGCTTTGTCCGATATGTTGCGGCAATCGTTGGGAGTATTGAAAAAAGGGGGGAGAATGAGTGTGATTTCTTACCATTCTCTTGAAGACCGGATGGTGAAAAATTTTTTCCGCTCCGGAAATCTTCATGGTGAAATAGTGAAAGATTTTTTCGGTAACGTTCAGACTCCGTTTAAAATAATCAACCGTAAAGTAATTGTGCCTTCGGAGAAAGAACAAACCGAAAATCCGAGGTCGCGAAGTGCCAAACTTCGTATAGCTGAAAAAATAGTAGAATAAGCGGTTATAGACATGAAAATTAAATGCGATAAAATACGGAAATCGTTCATCTATGTTTTTGGTGGAAGCGTATTAACAGAGGATTTTCTTTTAAAGAACATGCGTTTTATCGTCACCGTCCTTATTATTATTTTTATTTTTATCGGACACCGATATACAGTGTTGCAAAAGATGGCAGAAATTGAAAAACTTGAACGGGAATTAAAAGATGCGAAATATGAAGCGCTGACTATTTCGGCAGATCTGACAAAAGCGAGTCGCCTGACGGAAATAGAAAGACTTATTGAGGAGGAAGGGCTGGAACTGAAAATTTCTAATGAGCCTGTGTATAGAATTAGGAAAAAATAAAAGATTAATTTTTCGTATTGAAAAATGGAACAGCAGCAACGAAAAGAAAATGATGAAGGCATTATGGGGCGATATGGGCTCATTGTAGCGATATTGCTTTTATTTGCCGGACTGATTGTATTTTCGGCAGGAAAAATAATCTTCAGTTCGGAAGGGAAAAAATGGCGCGAGGTAGGAGAAAAGGAAGCTGTCATAAAAGATCGCGTGATTCTTCCTAACCGCGGAAATATTTACACTTACGATGGAAAGCTTCTCGCAGCAGGTGAACCTCTTTACGGGGTTTATATGGATTTTTGGGCTGATGGAATGAAGAAGGATACCTTATATAAGTATGTCGAAGATTTATCGAAAGCTTTGGCGAAAAAGTTTCCCGGCCGTTCTGCAAATCAGTATCGGAATGTGATTCTGAATGGTTGGAAATTGCGAGAAACAGAAGAACGAAGAATGAAGGACTATCAGGCACGCGGCATCAAGAAAAAAGTCCCCTTGCGTTCGCGGTATGTGCGTATTATTAAAGAAGACATTTCGTATGTCGATCTCAAAGAGATACAGACATTTCCCTTTTTTAATCAGCGTTCGAATAAAAGTGGTTTGGTGGTAGAGGAAAAAAATGCACGAAAAAAACCTTTCGGTAATTTGGCTACTCGTACAATCGGGAGTGTCTATAAAGATTTGGAAAAAGGAGGTGCCAGCGGATTAGAATTGAAATACGATTCATTGCTTCGAGGTGTTCCCGGAGTAAAAAATCGTCAAAAAATACAGGGAAAATGGATGGATGTTGTGGAGATCCCGGCACAAGATGGTTATGATTTGGTAACCACGCTTGACGCCGACATTCAGGAAATTACAGAAAGAGCCTTACGTGAAAAACTCATAGAAACGGAAGCCGAATCGGGTACGGCAATTGTGATGGAAGTGAAAACCGGTGAGATAAAAGCGATTTCAAATCTCGATAGGACAAGCAGGGGATCATATTTCGAAGGCAATCCCAATGCTTTTTCGTATATGAACGAACCGGGATCGACTTTTAAAACCGTTACGGTAATGGCCGCTTTGGATGATGGAGTGGTAACGCCTACCGATTCTTTTTATGTGGGTAACGGTTTATTTCAATATAAAGGGAAATGGGTGAGAGATCATTATTGGCGGCAAGGGCGTGACCGCGGTTATTTGACAGTTGCCGAAGGCTTGCAGATATCGTCAAATGTGGTGATTAGCAAGATAGCACTCAAAGGATACGAGAATAATCCGAAAAAATACGTGGATGCTATCGATAGAATCGGGCTTCGTAAACCTTTGACATGGGATGTCCCATTAAATGGGATCGAAGGCACATCGGTTATTCGCTACCCCGATGACAAAAGTAATTATTGGTCAAAGACTACATTGCCGTGGATGTCTTTTGGTTACGAAGCACAAATTCCGCCTATTTATATGCTTATGTTTTACAATGGAATTGCAAATGGCGGGAAAATGATTAAGCCTTTTATTGCAAAAAGTGTCGTAAAGAACGGAAAAATAATAAAGAAATTTGAAGCTGAGGTAGTGAATCCTAAAATGTGTAAAGATACTACTCTGGTGCAGATCAGAGAAATGTTGCGAGGTGTAATTGAAAATGGTACAGCAAAAGTTGTGAGATCCAACTATTTGTCTATGGCAGGAAAGACAGGTACCGCACAGATTGCTTCGGGAGGCACTTATAGTGGATATTATGTTTCTTTTTGTGGATATTTTCCTGCCGATGATCCGCAATATACTTGCTTTGTAGGGATCAGAAGGCCCAAAGGTGCCCCTTCCGGTGGAGGACAGGCCGGGATGGTTTTCAAAAATATTGCTGAACAGATATATACCCGTAATGCACGACTTTTCCCCGAAAACTGCAAGGTGGATTCTACAGTAAGTAAATTACCTTCGATTAAAAATGGTAACAGAAGTAAAAGTGAAACGGTAATGACAGCCATAGGGCTGAAGATAGCAGATAATTCGAAGGTGTCGTCAAATTGGGTACAAATTGATAGCGATAGTTCGGTCTATCAAATGAGAGAATTAGCCGTCAGTGAAAAAATAGTTCCTAATGTATGGGGTATGGGAGCACGAGATGCTGTATATTTGCTTGAAAAAGCGGGTATGCGGGTAAATCTGACAGGGGAAGGGAAAGTGGTTTCGCAGTCGCTTCGTCCGGGGTCGAAAGTGATAAAGGGAACGACTATTCGTATAGTTTTGAAATGAAAGAATAAATATAGAATATGAAATTAAGTCAACTTATTGCGGATTGCAACGTGATTTCGATAAAAGGGAACGAAAATGTGGAAGTAATGGGCATCACTTCCGATTCTCGTCAGGTGCGGCAGGGTTCGCTTTTTGTGGCTGTTGAGGGCATTTGCACTGATGGCCATTCCTATATAGGAAAAGCCATTGAAGAAGGGGCCGGGGTTATTGTTTATGATAAACCTCTTATTGAAGAATTCTTTTCGCGAGTTACCTATGTTCAAGTGGAAAACAGTGCCATCGCTTTGGCTCTGATTGCTTCGCAATGGTATGGTAATCCTTCTCGGCATCTTAAACTTATCGGGGTTACCGGCACAAATGGGAAAACCACGGTAGCAACCTTACTTTATGAAATGTTTCGCCGCCAGGGTTATGCCGTAGGATTGTTGTCTACGGTATGTAATTATGTCAACGAAAAAAAATATCCTACTACCCACACGACGCTGGACCCCATCACATTGAATCAATTCCTCAGGATGATGGTTGATGACGGTTGCGAATATGCATTTGTGGAGGTTAGTTCGCATGCCATTCATCAAAAGCGGGTATATGGTTTGAAATTTGCCGGCGGCATTTTTACCAATCTTACCCAAGATCATTTGGATTATCATAGCAATATGCAGGAGTATCGTGATGTGAAAAAATCGTTTTTTGATGATTTGCCATCCGATGCGTTTGCTCTCACCAATATCGATGACAAGAACGGCTTGTTCATGCTTCAAAATACCAAAGCAAAAAAATATACGTATTCGTTGAAAAATATGGCCGATTTTAAGGCCCGTATTTTTGAAAAACATTTTGATGGTACAGATATCGAAATTAACCGTAAACAACTTACAGTTCAGTTTGTGGGAATATTTAATGTGTATAATTTACTAGCTGTTTACGGAGCGAGTATCTTATTGGGATTAAATGAGGATGATATTTTGAGGACGCTTACTGTTCTTAAGCCGGTGGCCGGACGTTTTCAAACCATTCGGTTGCCAGAAGGCTTTACCGCGATTATCGATTACGCACATACGCCTGATGCCTTGACCAATGTACTTAATGCTATTCATGAAGTGTTGAAGGGAAAAGGAAATGTTATTACCGTAGTGGGTTGTGGGGGCAACCGTGATAAAGCTAAACGTCCGATAATGGCTCGCGAAGCGTACCGATTGAGTGATAAGGTTATTTTTACCTCTGATAATCCCCGTTTTGAAGATCCGTTGGATATATTAAACGATATGCTTGCAGGGTTGGGCGAGGAGGAACAGCGGAATGTACTTACCATTGCCGATCGTCGTGAAGCAATAAAAACCGCTTGCGCTTTGGCAAAATCGGACGATGTGGTTCTTATTGCCGGGAAGGGACACGAAGATTACCAAGAAATAAAGGGTGTGAAGCATCATTTTGACGATAAAGAGGAGGTGGAAAAAATATTTTTTGGTAAGTAAGATTTTAGATTAAAATAAATAAATGCATGTTATATTATTTTTTCGAATACTTGGAGCAATTTGATTTTCCCGGGGCCGGTATGTTTCAATATGTGACGTTTCGATCGGCGATGGCGGCTTTACTGGCACTTTTTATTTCGATTTTTGCCGGCAAATTCATCATCCGATGGTTGCAGAAGAAACAGATAGGGGAAACCATTCGTGATCTCGATCTGGAGGGGCAATATAGTAAGCAAGGAACACCGACTATGGGAGGGATTATCATCATATTGGCTATTTTGCTTTCAATCTTACTGTTTGGAAAACTTGAAAATATATATATTATTCTGTTGATTGTAAGTACAATATGGGTTGGAGCACTTGGCTTTGCCGACGATTACATCAAAGTATTCAGGAAAGATAAAGAGGGAGTAAAAGGAAAATTCAAAGTAATTGCACAAGTCGGATTGGGTTTGATTGTGGGATTGGTTATGTATTTAAGCCCGGACATCATTGCGAGAGAGAATACCGAAATTCGTGTAAACAATGTTATTGAAAGTGTTCAATATGAGGACGAAGATGCAAAGACGACAAAAACAACCATCCCGTTTGTAAAAAATAACAATTTCGATTATCGTTGGTTGGTTTCCTTTATGGGGGATTTTGCCGATGAGGCAGTATGGGTAGTGTTTGTGATTGTGGTAATTCTTATTGTTACGGCTGTTTCCAACAGTGCGAATCTTACGGATGGATTGGATGGATTAGCAGCGGGTTCATCGGCAATTATTGGTGTGGCATTGGGGATATTGGCATATGTTTCAGGGCGGGTAGATTTCGCTTCTTATCTAAATATCATGTATATACCGGGCAGCGATGAGCTCATGGTTTTTGCGGCGGCTTTTGTGGGAGCTACTATCGGTTTTTTGTGGTACAATGCTTATCCTGCCGAAGTATTTATGGGCGATACAGGAAGTTTAACGCTGGGATGCATCATAGGTGTTTTTGCTGTATTGATACATAAGGAATTGCTACTTCCTATTTTATGTGGAGTGTTCTTTGTAGAAGCTTTGTCGGTAATTGTTCAAGTTGCCTATTTTAAATATACAAAGAAAAAATATGGGGTTGGCAAACGGATTTTTAAAATGACACCTTTGCATCATCATTTTCAAAAACCGGGGAATGCCGGTATTGACGCGCTGATTCAAAAACCGATTGCTCCTATTGCTGAACCAAAAATTGTTACTCGTTTTTGGCTGGTAGGAATAGTTTTGGCCGTATTTGCAGTGGCAACACTTAAAATGCGGTAGTCGAAATGATAGGATATAAACACGAATGAAAAAAGTATGACTGCTGATCGTATACATAACATATCTTCGGACTCTGCTGACGATAAACCGAAAAAATTGATGGTGATTCTTGGCGGAGGCGAGAGCGGGGTGGGTTCTGCCATTCTTGCCCGAGCAAAAGGATTCGATGTATTTTTGTCGGATAACGGTAAACTAACCGATGAACATCGGCAAACTCTCATCGATTACACTATCGATTTTGAAGAAGGAAAACATACAGAAGAAAAGATTTTGTTGGCCGATGAAATCGTAAAAAGTCCCGGCATATCCAATTTGGATCCTTTGATCCGTAAAATTAGAGAAAAAGGTATCCCTGTGATTTCCGAAATCGAATTTGCGGGACGTTATACCGATGCTAAAATGATTTGTGTTACCGGCAGCAACGGGAAAACAACCACAGCCAGCCTCATTTATCATATTTTACAATCTGCAGGATTCAATGTGGGTTTAGGTGGTAATATCGGCAAAAGTTTTGCCCGACAGGTGGCTGAGGAAAACTACGACTATTATGTATTGGAATTGAGCAGTTTCCAACTCGAGGATATAGAGAATTTCAAATCGGACGTTGCGGTGTTGTTGAACATTACCCCCGATCATCTTGACAGATACGATTATAATATGCAAAATTATGTGGATGCGAAAATGCGCATTATTCGTAATCAGAACATTGATGATGCTTTTGTTTACTGGGTAGATGATCCCATCGTAACACGTGAAATTGAGAAACTGAAGCCGCCTGTTTCACTTTATGGATTTAGTGAAACGAAACGCGAAAATTCTTGTGCGTATACCGAAAATGATCAGATATATATAAATGTGAAAAACCATATGTTTACTATGGAACAGGAATTATTAGCATTGCAAGGTACTCATAACTTGTATAATTCGCTTGCATCGGGTATCGTTGCTAAATTGCTTGACATTACCGATGAAAATTTGCGCCAGTCACTTACTGATTTTAAGGGTGTGCCACATCGCTTGGAGAAAGTAGCAACCGTACGCGGAGTGCAATACATCAACGATTCAAAAGCAACAAATGTCAATTCGTGCTGGTACGCTTTACAAAGTATACGTTCAAAAGTGGTACTTATTCTTGGTGGTACGGATAAGGGGAACGATTATTCGGAAATAGAAGATCTTGTGAAATCCAAGGTGCGGGCGTTGATTTTTTTAGGTAAAGACAACTCGAAGTTGCATGCATTTTTCGATGGTAAAGTTCCTGTAATAGAAGATGCCTATTCAATGGAAGAAGCGGTAAATAAAGCTTACCGATTGGCAGAAAAGGGCGATACGGTATTGTTGTCGCCTTGTTGCGCAAGTTTCGATCTTTTTAAAAATTATGAAGATCGAGGCGAGCAGTTCAAAGAATGTGTAAGAAGGCTTTAGTTTTTAAATGGATATGAATTCATCAATGGAAATTTCCGAACTTTCTCCTGTAAAAGAAGTGACAGAGAAAGAAGATAGTATTTTTTCAAAAATATTTAAGGGTGACAAGGTAATCTGGACCGTATTTATTATTCTGTGCGTGATTTCATTGATAGAGGTGTTTAGCGCAACCAGTACCATTGTTTACCGTCAACAGAATCTGTGGGGGCCCATTTTGCGTCATGCTACTTTTCTTATAGGAGGAGTGGGCGTAATTCTTTTTATTCATAATATTCCTTACCGGTATTTTTCGTCGTTGATTTTTGTTCTCTTAGCTTCTATTGTTTTGTTGATTTTGACCCCTTTTATAGGAACTACGGTGAATGGCGCCGAAAGATGGATTTCTATTTTTGGATTTACCATCCAGCCTTCGGAAGTTGCTAAAATATCGTTGATCGGAACAATCGCGTTTTTGTTAAGTAAACAAAACGGTGAAAACGATGCTGTTCTTTTTAAATGGATGGTTGGTCTTACCGCCGTAGTATGCGGAATCATCGCCTTTGATAATTTGTCGACAGCCATTCTTCTGTTTGTCGTTTGCTATTTGCTTATGTTCATTGGAAAGGTAAAATTCGTAAGACTAGCAAAAGTAGGACTGGCAGTGATTGGGTTAGCTGCTGTTTTTGTCTTTTTCTTGGAAATAATTCCTGAGGATTGGACGCAAAAAGGAATTTTAAACAGAGCGGATACATGGAAGAATCGTATCGAAAATTTTGCAAGTCACAAAGAAGAAACGGAGGAGTCTTATTTCACGATAACCGATGAAAACTATCAGGTGGCTCACGCAAAAATTGCTATTTCCAATGGCGGACTTTTAGGTAAGTTTCCGGGAAACAGCACCGAACGCGATTTTTTGCCTCAAGCTTATTCTGATTTTATTTATGCCATAATCATCGAGGAATTGGGTTTTTTAGGAGGTGTAGTCGTATTATTATTATATGTAATCATTCTTATTCGTTCAGGCATGATTGCCGGAAAAATTGATAGGCTATTCCCCAAATACTTAATTTTGGGATCGGCTCTCATTCTTTCCTTTCAGGCATTTATCAATATGGCAGTAGCTGTTAATCTGATCCCCGTAACCGGTCAGCCGTTGCCACTTATCAGTAGGGGAGGTACATCAACCTTAATAACATGCGCTTATTTCGGAATTATCTTGAGTGCGGATCGTTTTGGTTCGGCAAAAAAGAAAGAGGAGGATTTTATCTCGCATGACGAGGAAGAAAATGAGGATAATGAAACGAATAAGGATGAGTCGGTTGTTGAGGCAAAAGATTCAGGGGATTCATTTGAAATGAAAGAAGAAGTTGAATTTAAAATTTTCGTCTGTGATGATGAAGAATGGGGGTCCTAGGGTTATTATCAGCGGAGGTGGTACCGGTGGGCATGTTTTCCCTGCCATTTCCATAGCCAATGCAATAAAAAAACGTTGGTATGATGCAGAAATTCTATTTGTTGGAGCAAAAGATCGTATGGAGATGCAGCGTGTACCGGCGGCGGGTTATCAAATTGTGGGACTTCCCGTTTCAGGCTTCGATCGCAAGCATTTGTTGAAAAATATTGTTGTGGCAATAAAATTGTTGAAGAGCATGTATATGGCGAATAAGATTATTGCCGATTTTAAACCGAATGTGGTTGTTGGTGTCGGTGGATATGCTAGCGGACCTACTCTGCGAGCCGCTGCATCGAGAGGTATTCCTACGCTCATTCAGGAACAGAACTCTTACCCCGGAGTGACCAATAAGATGTTGGCTGACAAAGCGGTCAGGATTTGTGTCGCTTATGAAGGTCTCGAGAAATATTTCCCAAAAGAAAAGATTGTCGTAACAGGGAATCCTTGTCGTCAAGATCTAACGCTTTCGGAGGAAAATAGAAGGAAGGGGATTGAGTTTTTTCGTCTTGATCCCAAAAAGAAAACGATTCTTTTGCTTGGCGGCAGTCTTGGTGCGAAAACACTCAACGAGAGCATCATTGGATCTTTTCCTAAAATTGAACAAGCGGATGATGTACAGGTTATCTGGCAATGCGGTAAATATTATTACGATAACATAAAGCAATTGCAGACTGGAGGGAAAATCCCCTCGAATATTCGGCTATATGATTTTATTTCGCAGATGGATTATGCTTACTCGGTGGCCGATCTGATTATTTCGCGTGCAGGAGCCGGTTCCATATCCGAATTTTGTTTGCTGGGGAAACCGGTTATTTTGGTCCCTTCGCCCAATGTGGCTGAAGATCATCAGACAAAAAATGCACAAGCACTGGTGGAAAAAGGCGCTGCTATCATGATTTCTGATGCTGAAGCACCTTCTTCGCTTTTTGATGTGGCATTGGAAGTAGTTAGAGACGAGGTACGGTTGAAATCGTTGAGCAACAATATTGCTAAATTTGCGCAACCGGATTCTGCCGATCGCATTGTCGACGAAATTGCAAAAATTTTGGGAAAATGAGCGAAAGTTTGGAACGATATTCCAATTATTATTTTATCGGAATCGGAGGTATCGGCATGAGCAACCTTGCCCGATATTTTTTGGCTCACGGGAAAACCGTCGGAGGATACGATCGTGTGCAGACACCTTTAACCGAAGCCTTAACAAAAGAAGGTGCTTTTATCCATTACGAAGATAATATTGAGGCTATCCCTCAGCAATTTCTCGACAAAGAACAGACCTTGATTGTTTATACCCCTGCTGTTCCTTCCACTCATTCGGAACTGAATTTTTTCTGTTCGGAAGGTTTTATGGTGATGAAGCGTGCACGTGTTTTGGGCGAGATTACTAAGGTGAGCGATGCTATATGTATTTCCGGAACTCACGGAAAAACAACGGTTTCGGGTATGGTTGCCCATCTCTTGCGCAAATCGCATGTCGATTGCAATGCGTTTCTAGGAGGCATTTCGAAAAATTACAATAGCAATCTCATCTTGTCGGATAAAAGCCGCATTACGGTGGTTGAAGCGGATGAGTACGATCGCTCTTTTCATTGGCTGCGGCCGTGGATCGCCATCATTACATCGGCCGATCCCGACCATCTGGATATTTATGGTACTGCTG
>JAAZMQ010000277.1 GCA_012798745.1 Bacteroidales bacterium | reverse complement strand
AGGGCAACGACGAGGCAATAGAAAAGGCCATCTGCGAGTACGAGGGTTATCTCCGGTATTTCGAAAAAGCGCTAAAATATACCGGATTCCCCTATTACTATCGCACCATTGGGTCGGCTTTTGCCGTTACAGCCGATGCTTACGTACGCTCCGGAGGAATGGGAAGACAGCAAGGAGGGGAAGATTTTTACTTCCTGCAAAAAATATTCCCAATGGGCAAAGTAGCGGTGTTGGATGATGTGTTTGTATATCCGATGGCACGCTTTTCGGAAAGAGTGCCATTCGGTACAGGTCCTGCACTACAAAAAATTATAGCCGAGCCCGATGGACAAATCAAAGTCTATTCCATGGATGCTTTTGCCGCACTAAAACAGCTTTTCGACACAATAGATGATTTTTTTAAACAACCCGAGAATATGGTTGAAGAAAAAATAACGCTGTTACACCCCTCTTTGCAGGAATTTATCCGACATAACAATGTAACGGCCGACATCATGGATTGTAGCAACAATTGCGCCGGCATGGTTTCGTTTCGCAAAAGGTTTTTCCAACATTTCAATGCATTCAATGTTATAAAATATCTTAATTTTGCACACCAGGAAGGTTATTTTAATTTGGAATCCTTAGTTACTTGCAATAACAAATATTTAAAATATATTGGAAATTAAGCCATAAAAAAGTATTTTTGTATGCAAAACGTAACCAACAACTTCCTTTATTCTAAATTCTAAATTCTAAATTATTAAAATCGCACCTATGTTCGGATTAAACGGAGTAGAAATAGTCAGCGCCTTTCTGGTTCTGTTTGCCATTATTGACGTAACGGGATCGGTGCCCATTTTTCTAAACTTAAGAAGCAAAAATAAGATTATTGAACCCACCAAAGCGGCTCTTTATTCATTTTTCATTTTACTCCTCTTCCTTTTTGTGGGAGAGTGGATACTGAAATTATTCCAGGTTGATGTATCGTCGTTTGCCGTTGCCGGAGCATTGGTTATTCTCATTATTTCTATCGAAATGATATTCGGAGTAGAAATTTTCAAAAACGACAATCCCGATGGCGACGATTCTTCTACGTTGGTTCCTGTGGTTTTTCCGCTGATAGCAGGACCCGGAACATTTACCACCCTCATTTCCATGCGGGCTGAATACAATATCATTAACATTATTATAGCCGTAGCACTCAACATGGTGCTGGTTTACGCTGTATTACATTATCTCGATGGGGTAAAAAAATTGATGGGGGCCAGCGGAGTTTACATTATACGCAAGTTTTTCGGCATCATCCTTATGGCTATTTCCATACGCTTAATTACGTCGAACATGAGTGCACTCATTGCTTCTTTTGCGTAGTTTTTAATAAAAAATAAGTACATTTGCGAAACAAAAAGCAGATAAAAAAGATATTTCATTAATTTATAAAAATCAAATCAACATGAGAATTGTAAGTATTTTAGGACGCGAAATTCTGGATTCGAGAGGAAATCCGACAGTGGAGGTAGATGTGTACACCGAATCGGGTGCATTTGGTCGTGCAGCCGTTCCTTCAGGTGCATCTACAGGCGAAAACGAAGCGTTGGAACTTCGCGACGGAGACAAAAAAAGATATGGAGGCAAAGGCGTTTTGAAAGCTGTTGCCAATGTGAACGAGATTATTGCACCCGCTTTAATCGGGATGATCGCATTGGATCAGCGCGGAATCGATGCCAAGCTGTTGGAATTGGATGGTACAAAAACAAAATCCAATCTTGGTGCAAATGCGCTGTTGGGCGTTTCTCTGGCGATTGCTAAAGCCGCTGCCGATTATCTGGGACTTCCCCTGTACCGCTATATCGGAGGTGCAAATGCCTATGTGCTGCCTATTCCCATGATGAACATCATAAACGGCGGCTCACACTCCGACGCCCCCATCGCATTTCAGGAATTCATGATCAGGCCGGTAGGCGCCCCTTCCTTCCGTGAAGGATTACGCATGGGTGCCGAAATTTTCCATGCCTTGAAAAAAGTTCTCAGCAACAAAGGGTTGAGTACAGCTGTAGGTGATGAAGGAGGATTTGCTCCCCATCTTGCAGGAGGTACAGAAGAGGCATTGGAATGTATTCTTACCGCAACCCGCAATGCCGGCTACGAACCGGGTAAAGACGTGATGATCGCACTCGATTGTGCCGCTTCGGAATTCTATAAAGACGGCATTTACGACTATACCCTCTTTGAAGGCGATAAAGGAAAGAAAAGAACTTCTGCGGAACAGGTTGAATACCTGGAACAGCTGATCGCGAAATATCCTATCGACTCTATTGAGGACGGCATGGGCGAAAACGATTGGGACGGATGGAAATTGCTTACCGAAAAAATAGGCAATAAGTGTCAGCTGGTTGGAGACGATTTGTTTGTAACCAATGTTGAATTCCTCGAAAAAGGAATCAAAATGGGTTGCGCAAATTCCATCCTCATTAAAGTAAATCAGATTGGCACGCTCACCGAAACATTAAACGCCATAGAAATGGCTCATCGCCACGGTTATACAACCGTCACCTCTCACCGTTCGGGAGAAACAGAAGACGCAACCATTGCCGATATTGCTGTTGCCACCAATTCGGGACAGATCAAAACAGGGTCACTTAGCCGCTCGGACCGTATGGCTAAATACAACCAGCTGCTCCGCATCGAAGAAGAACTTGGCAACCGTGCGGTGTATGGTTTTAAGAAAATTAAATAAAAAAAATTGCTGAGAAGAAACTCAGTTACTAAAAACCACCGACCTTCGGTGGTTTTTTGTTAACATTAAAGCGAACTTTACCCCTCGCTAAGACGTTTTTAATAAAGATTGTAGAATTATACAAATCAACATCATAAAAAATACAATATATATGAAAATCAAAAGAATAAACGAAATGAAAATAGCATTTATCGGGACATATCCTCCCCGTCAATGCGGCATCGGAACGTTTACCAACAACCTTGTAAAAGCTATTGTGCAAAATACTCCAAGTAAAAAAATCACTAACCATGCAATGGTAATTGCCATTAACGAAGAGGATGCAAAATATGAATACCCTGAAGAAGTAAAATTCATCATCCGGCAAAATCATCAACCCGACTACATTAACGCTGCCAAATTTATTAATTACAGCGATGCCGAGGTGTGTGTGCTTCAACACGAATTTGGT
>JAAZMQ010000276.1 GCA_012798745.1 Bacteroidales bacterium | reverse complement strand
TCGACAAAGATTGTTGTAAAAGAAATACGTTTTGGACCTCAAACCGATGATCACGACTATAATTTTAAACTTAAACATGCTAAAAATTTTCTCGAAGAAGGTGCCAAAGTGAAAGCTTTTGTGTTTTTCAAAGGTCGTTCCATTCTTTTTAAGGAACAAGGGGAATTGTTGTTATTGCGATTTGCCAACGATCTAGAAGATTATGCAAAAGTAGAGCAATTACCGGTGTTGGAAGGAAAACGTATGTCTATTATATTAGCCCCGAAAAAAAACACTTCTGCTTCCAAATAAAAATTTATAGCTGAATCAAGAATAAAAAGGAGCAAAAGAGCAATGATTTCGAAAAAAAATCATTACCTTTGCAAGCCGAAAAAATTTATTAATCATTATAATTAAGAATAGGAAATGCCGAAAATTAAGACTAACTCCGGTGCCAAAAAAAGGTTTGCTCTTACCGGAACAGGAAAGATTAAAAGAAAGCATGCGTATAAAAGTCACATTTTGACAAAAAAGAGCAAAAAACAAAAAAGAAGATTGTCACATACTACGCTTGTTGATAAAGCAGACAAAAAAAATATAAAACTTTTATTGGGGTTAAAATAAACCCGATGTTGTTCTTATTTAGTTGTTATTAATCGAATGTATGCTCCAAAGATTTCCGTAATAGCAGGAAACGCTAACATTCAAAACACATAAATATTATGCCAAGATCAGTAAATCATGTTGCTTCGCGCAATCGCAGAAAGAAAATATTAAAATCAACTAAGGGTTATTATGGTGCCCGTAAAAATGTATGGACTGTAGCAAAAAATACGTGGGAAAAAGGTCTTACCTATGCATATCGCGACCGTAAAAACAAGAAACGTAATTTTCGTTCTCTATGGATACAACGTATTAATGCTGCTGCTCGTGCCAATGGAATGTCTTATTCTCGCTTGATGGGTGCTTTGCACAAAAATAACATTGAAATTAACCGGAAAGTTCTTGCCGATTTAGCAATGAATCATCCTGATGCATTCAAAGCAATTGTTGATAAAGTGAAATAAATAAAATCTTTTTTGTTTCTGTAACATAATTAAGGAAGAGTCCTCAATGGATTTTTCCTTTTTTTGTACGCAAAATTTAAATCTTCGGATAAATTTCTTTTATTTCATGAGTATTGCAATAGTAGAGTATGGATTTTCCAAAACGAAATTTTATTTGTGTTTGTATGTAAATTAAGAATTATGGTGTAAATTTGTTTTTCACTTGGAAATCGTCAAGATATGAAAACCTTTTCAGTAGAAGAAAAAGAAAATATAGAAAAAATCCTTAACTCCTCCAAACTTTGTTATGTTGGCATGGTCGATGATAAGGGTTCACCTTATGTATTACCGATGACTTTTGGATACAATGATGGGGTCGTTTACCTTCATTCTGCACAAGAAGGGAAAGCTATCCGCATACTCTGTAAGAATCCCAAGGTATGTATCGCATTTTGTACCGATCCCGAGCTCATTTGGCAACATCCTGATGTTGCATGTAGCTATAGGATGAGGGCGGGGAGCGCTTTATGTGAAGGGGAAGTGGTTTTTGAAGAGGATTTTATCGAAAAAGAAAAGATATTGCACATCATTATGCACCATTATTCCGATAAAACATTTACCTTTTCTGTTCCTGCAGTGAATAATGTAAAAATATGGAAAGTAGCAATTAAAAGTATGAGTGCCAAAGAATTCGGAGTAATGCACCCCGGGAGCATTACACATGGGAACATGCAAGAAGGTTATTGATGAGTTTTTGTTTTGAGGAGGAGCTGTGTCAAATTGTGTTTAACTACCAACGTGACTGTTTTTATCCATGAAAATTACAAGTCTTCAGAATGCAGCAATAAAGAATATTGTCAAACTGGCAAAAAGTAAAGAACGCAAAGAACAGCAGCTTTTTGTTATAGAAGGAGCCCGAGAGTTATCATTGGCTTTAGCAGGGGGGTATATCATTGATTCGGTTTATGTATGTACACAGATATTTGCCAAGAGTAAATATCCTGATGTTGTTGATTCTATAGCCCGAGATAAAAAATTTACCATTTCACCTGCTGTATTTGAAAAAATTGCTTATCGTGAGAATTCCGATGGAATTGTTGCAGTAGCAAAACCAAAATCGCATGGGCTGGCTGATATAAAGTTATCTGCCAATCCGTTTGTTGTTGTTCTGGAATCGGTTGAGAAACCGGGCAATTTGGGCGCAATTCTACGTACTGCCGATGCTGCTGCAGTGGATGGCGTTATTGTATGTGATCCGCAAACCGATTTATATAATTCTAACGTTATTCGCTCTAGTGTAGGTACGTTATTTACCGTCCAAACAGCTGTTTGTACTTCATCGGAGGCAATGGAATGGTTGCAACAGAATAAGATTACTTCTTATGCAGCCGAACTGCAAGCTGCCGAATTTTATCAGGACGTAGATTTTACACATCCCTCGGCTATTATTATGGGTACCGAAGCAGAAGGACTTAGCGATTTCTGGCTACAAAATGCAGAAAAGCGAATCAAAATTCCGATGAGAGGAAAAATCGATTCGCTCAATGTATCTGTTTCCGCTGCCATTCTTACCTTTGAGGCAATGCGGCAGCGCGGGTTTTAATAAGGCAACAAACATATCATACTTCCTGGAATACCTTTGTTGTTTTCCTGCTAGTCAAGATCATGTTTTTTTGCGATTTCATTAGATTGATCGATTGCAAAACAATGGTTTTAGTTTCGTTTAAGATGTTCAGAAAAAGAATGCTACTTCGCGTTCCGGATTCATTTGCCTTCACGCGTTTAATTTGTTTTTTAGTGAG